>NZ_KV831739.1:154300-160244 GCF_001837205.1 Streptococcus sp. HMSC064D12 | reverse complement strand
AGAATATATTCGTAATCAATTACAAGAAGACGTGATAGCAGATTAGCTCAGTCTTTTTGAGGAGTATGATCCGTTTACAGGTGAGAATAATAAAAGAAAGTAATCTTAAAGAGACCCGCTATTCGGGTCAGCTAGCAAAGGTGGTGCTGAAGGGGAACCATTCGGTAGGCCTTTAGGCCTCGGCCGGTAGCAGAGGCTTTCAGCCGAAGAGCAAGCCACCTGTTCTCACGGGTGGTTTTGACTTGTAAGCGGTATTGAAAGTAATAATTATTTTTCATTTCACAATTGAAATAGTGAATATTGGGTGGTATACTATTACAAATCATAAAAATTATAATAGTTTCAAGTAATAGGGAGCTAGCGATGTTTGGACAAGACTTTGGTCATCGGTTAAGAGAGTTGAGATTAGCACAAGGACTCACTAAAGAAAAATTTTGTGAAGGGGATGAGGTTTTATCAGTACGACAATTGACACGTATAGAGACAGGGAAGTCTCAACCTAAACTAGAAACCTTAGAGCACTTGGCAAGACGTCTGAATATATCTTTATCGGAATTGCTTGGAGAGAGAGCTATAGGCTCAAAGTTGCCGGTAGAATACCTCAATCTCAAATATCAATTGATGCATGCGACTAGTTTAGATAAGCCAAATAACCTAATGAAACTAGACGAAAAGCTGGCTAGATTATTAGGAGATACCTCTTTAGCTGACATCATGTCAGAGAAAATGAGAGATGCTATGAAAGAATAGAGCAGGACATACGTGTCCTTTTTTTTTAAAATATGCAGTATATTAGATTCATAAGAAGAACTAAAGAATATAACTTATTCATCAAGATTTTTGAAAATGACACAGTCTAAAATAGAGTATTAAGGAGAATTATTATGAAACCTGCTACAAAACGTTTCACAACTTTAACCGCACTCGCTTTAACTTCCGTTCTATTACTTGGTGCATGTGGTAATAACAAGAAGGAAGCCACATTAACATCGAGCTCTAGTAAGGTTAGTCAGAAAGTGAAATCGACAAAACCATCTTCAAAAGAAAAATCGAAGAAGTCTGAGAAAAAGACAAAATCTTCTAGTTCAGAAGAAGTCTCAAAAGAAACCTCTGGAGAAAAGAATTCACAACCATCAGCCGGAAATGTTGCTGGATCTACTCAACAAGAAGTTGCCCCAACAAATCCTAGTGAAGAAACAGCCGGAGTAAATCAAGGAACTCCTACAGAACAACCAGCTGCTTCAGCGGAACAAACACCAGCTACCACAGTAGTTGATGCTACGGCAATGGCTAATGGTGATTTCTCTAGTGTTGCTGGTACCTATCAAAATGACCTAGGGGACACAATTACAGTATCCCCATCCGGTAGTGTAACCCGTGTTGGTGCTGAAAGTGGTTATAGTGATACAAGTAGTCAGCTCTTTAATGGTTTTGCTCAAGATGGCGGTTATGTAGCAGGTTTTGCTCATAATGATGGACCAACCAGTGACCCAATTTTCTTTGATAGTAATGGACAGATTCGTTTCGGTTCTGATGCGATATATGGTCGGATGCATGTTTACAATAAATTAGATTAATGGTATTGTCCCTCGGTACTTAAGAAAAGGAAATTACAAGTAGTAGAAGGAATACGCTTTAAAAATGTCTCAAAAAGAACATGGAGAAGTGAGAAGTACTAGTGGTACCTTAAAGGGGACCTATCACTATTTGGATTCTCCCAGTCCTCATTTGTTTCCGTTTGTCTTTATTAGTAACGTAACAGATAGCCTTCAGATGTTTCGCGTGTGTAAGAATGGTAAGCCAATTGCCTTTCCATTACTTCTACCAAATCAGTATAAAATTGTTTACATTAAGGACTTTCAAAATGTTAGCTCCTGCGATGAGATTACAGTGACTGAACATTTAGAAGAATACATCTATGATGAATCATAGTTAGACTAGATTGATACCTATAGTCAAATCAACCCAGAATGAATTAATTAATCTATTCAGATTTGCTTAATGTGTCAAGGAATTAGATGTAGCAAAAGCCCTCAGGTAGCCCTTTGGGCTTTTCTTAATTATAGTTATCTGAAAGAATTAACTATCAATTTTCTACAAAATAAAGTTTAGTAATAATATTGAAATAATTGTAAAAAATATTTCAAAGAGGTATAATAGAAATGTGAAAACGGTTCCAATTCTTATTAAACAGCCTAGAAAGTGAGAGTGATCAAAATGAGAAAGGCATATGTTTTTAAGGAACGTCAACGTTACTCAATACGTAAATATTCTTTTGGAGCTGCATCAGTCTTGATTGGTGCGAGCTTGATGCTTGGTGGACATGCTTTGGCTCAGGAACAGGCCAGTAGCACAGGTTCTATCACGGACTATGAAGTTACTGTAAATAATTCTGAGGCACCCCAAATTGACCAAGTAACTTCAGAAGCTGTTAGCGATGTTCTCAATCAACCAGCTTCAAGATCAGAAGTGCCAAGACCTAAGCTTGCCAGCAGTGAAGTTGCTTCTTCTGAAGCTAGTAGTGTAGTGGCTAGCGAGACTGCTTCTTTGGAAGTACCGGCAGAGGTTGCCTATTCTGCATCTGCTGTTGCTTCTGTTGCGAGCTCAGAGGTGGCTAGCCCACGTTCTGAAGTGTCATCAGTAGCTAGCTCTGAAGTAGCTAGTGAAACTGACCGTTCAGCGATGTCAGAAGCAGTGGAAGTTAGACCTACTGACCGTGAAGCTGTCGATACTAGTCTTCGTACTGTCTTAACTAATGCTAGTCAGCCAGGTGTAGATGGTCCTGTGACTGCTGATGGTCCTCTTGATATTCCATCAAACGGTACTTTTTATTTCCGTCGCACAACTGAAATTCGTACAGCTCCAGTCATGGATATCAAACCTACTTTCGTCTTTAGTGCAGGTGACCATGTTATCTATGATAAGGTTTTGAAGAGAGATAATCACCAATGGATTTCTTATATTGGTTATGACTATGAACGCTACTACGCTGATATCGCAGCTTTGAAGGCCGAAAATACTAGTAGCACCACTGAAGCGACTAGAGATGAAACCATCCCTGAGCGTGGTACTTATTACTTCACTAAACCTGCAGATGTGAAGAACCAACCTAGCTTGACTGCTAAGACTGAGTTCAATTTTGATCCAGGTATGTCAGTCAACTACGATAGATCTTTGCTTGCGGACAACCACCGTTGGATTTCTTACACTTCGTACAGTGGTACTCGTCGTTACGTCGACTTAGGTGCTGTTGCAGAGGCTGTAGCTAAACCAAGAGGCGATATCGCTATTGAAAGCCATGACAATGGTGACTTTAGTGTAGTTATCAGTAATGTTTCAGACCAAAACGGTGTCCTCGGGGTATCTGTTCCAATCTGGTCTGAAAAGAATGGTCAAGATGATATCATCTGGTACAATGCGACTCGTCTTAACAACGGTAACTACAAAGTTAACGTCAGTCTAACTGACCACAAGAATGAACGTGGTCTCTACAATGTTCATCTTTACTATGTTGAAACTAATGGTAAATTGGTTGGTGTTGGTGGCACAACTTACACAGTTCCTGCCAAGGTTGAAGAAACTCATACAACTACTAGCTATAGCCTTCCTGACTCAGGAACTTACACCTTCAAAGAACGCACTGGCATTAAGGCAGAACCTCGTGTGGCAAGTCCAGAGTTAGCCTACTACGTTGCTGGTATGTCAGTCAACTATGACAAGATTGTCAGTGGTGATGGTTATGAATGGCTTTCTTACCTCAGCTACAATGGCAACCGACGTTATGTAGCCGTGGCTAAACTTGCTCAACAAGAAAGCAAACCAAGCGGTACTATCAATATTGAAAACCTCTCTAACCTCGGTTTTGACGTTCATATCACTAATGTTTCTGGTGGTGACAAGGCTATTCAAGGCGTAAGTGTTCCAGTTTGGACAGCTAAAGACGGCCAAGACGACCTTGTATGGCACCAAGCTAGCAGACAAAGTGATGGTAGCTACAAGGTTCGTATCAATGTTAGTGACCATAAGGCTGAAGCAGGTGAATACATTGTCCATCTCTACTATGTCCAAGATGGTAAAATGGTAGGTATCGGAGGCACTAGTACAACTGTTCCAGTTCAAAATGCAACTCGCCACAATCTTCCAGCTTCAGGTTCATATACCTTTACCGCTCGTACTGGCATCAAGACTCAACCTTTGGTAGCCAACCCAGATGTTAGCTACTACGATGCTGGCATGTCAGTCAACTATGACAAGGTTGTCAATAATGATGGCTATACATGGCTTTCTTATCTCAGCTATTCAGGACATCGTTTCTATGTGGCTATCGCACCAACGAGTGTGACTAAACCTGTAGAACAACCTGTTCAACCAAGTACACCATCATCTGGTACCTATACTTTCAAAGAACGCTCTAGCATTAAAGCAGAACCAAGTGTAGCGAGTCCAGAGTTGGCTTACTATGATACTGGTATGTCCGTTAACTATGACAGATTGGTGACTGCAGATGGTCACACATGGCTCTCTTATGTTAGCCATGGAGGCAACCGTCGTTACATTGCTATTGATGGTAAGGCAACAGCAGTTGCTCAACCAGCAAGTCCAAGCCTAGCTGCAACTGGTACTTATACCTTTACCAAACCTAGCTCTATCAAGGCTCAACCAAGTGTTGCTAGTCCAGAGTTAGCCTACTATGATAAAGGCATGTCCGTTCGCTATGACAAGGTCCTTACAGCCGATGGACACACATGGTTATCTTATACGACTTATAGTGGTGCAAGACGCTATGTGGATATTTCTTAAGAGTTGTAACATCACTCTCTTTTGAGGGTGGTGTTTTTTTAGTTTCAAGAGTTGAATCAATATATTGTTCAATATGCTTTAGAAACATTTGCTGTAAATTAGCGAAAGTTATAAAATCAAGGTGAAAGTATAGGATTCGTTCTATGAGTAACTAGCATCTTAAGTTATAGAATAAGTATGTTGTAATTAGAGGTGTTCAATTATGTTAGATATTTTTGTTTTAGAAGAAGATTATTTTCAACAAGCTCGTCTTGAGGATGCTATCCACAAGTCTAAACAAATATATATTTTAAGAATTGGGAAGGTTGATTTATACGATAAACCCAATCAATTATTAGAGCGTATTACGGAAAGGGGCTCGCATTTACTGTTTTTTCTAGATATTGGATCTGACAGTGATGTCGAAGGGGGAATATTGGTTGCTCAACAGATTCGTGAGCGAGATCCGTATGCAAGTATTGTTTTCATCACAGCACATCCCGAACTCCTACCTTCAACCTTTCAGTATCGCTTAGCTGCACTTGATTTTATTGACAAGAATTTGCCTGATATTGAATATGAAGATAGGATTATTTCTGATATTGGATTAGCACTTTCTAAAAATGGTCTGAGCCAAATAGAGTGTGCTTTTACTATAGATACAAAGAATGCAACTATACAAGTTCCTTTTCATAAGATTCTCTATTTTGAAACATCTCCAACGGTTCATAAGGTAATTCTTCATACAACAGAAGAGCAAATTGAGTTCTATGGTCAATTATCAAAAGTTGTAAAACAAGATTGCAGACTATATAAATGCCATAAATCATTTGTTGTAAATCCCGAAAACATTGTGAGATTGGACAAAGAATTAGGTGTTATTTATTTTGAAAACGGAGAGTCATGCTTGGTTTCGAAAGCTAAACAAAAAGAGATTGTTGCTAAGATGCTTGTTCCAAAATCCATGGCAGTTTGATGTATATAGTATTTTTATTTTAAATGTTATTTTCTGATTATGACGAAAAAACGACTGTTTATGACTTCAATGAAAAATTTAGCTTTCTATATATTATAATAATCTCGTAAATTATCAGAAAAGGAATCTCACTCATGAAAAATACAAGTAAACTTATTGGTATCCTATCAGCTCTAATTGTAGTTATCC
>NZ_KV831739.1:147308-154200 GCF_001837205.1 Streptococcus sp. HMSC064D12 | reverse complement strand
CAGCTCTAATTGTAGTTATCCTTGCTGTCTTCTTGGTGACTAAGTTTAATAGTCATGAGTCAGCGCGTGTTAGCACAAGTAGTAGCCCAGCTAAAACGGTTAAGAAATCATCTTCAAGCTCAAGCAAAGCTGTTAAGAAGGATAAGAAATCAGCTCAATCATCAACTTCAGCAGTTTCAAATGAAGAAAATGACAATCAGGCTTCAGCAGTAGCACCTAAAGCTTCTTCTCAAGAACAAGCTCAAGCAGGAACTGCAGATGGCGGACAAGTGGCTGAAGCAGCAGCTGGATCAGACAAGGTTAAATCTGAAAAGAATACAAATAATAGTCAATCATCGCTTGACTTTGGTGCCCTTGATAATGGTGATATTAGCTCTCTTGTGGGAACTTGGACTAATGCGAATGGTGAATCAGTTACAATTAACGCTGATGGTACAATTATTAAAAACTCAACAGGTTATACTGCTCAATTGAAGCCTCAAAGAGTTTCAGATAATATTTTTTATGCAGGAGTATTCTCAGATACAAGCTCAGCTGCATTGAGAGCGATTTCTGGAGGTAGTAACGGCTCTGATTACCTTGTTATTGGTCAAGACCAAACTGCTGAAGGTTTCCCTTATTATCGTAACTAGTACGAAAAAAGATTGCTATTTATGAACTGCACCCCAAAAGTTAGACAGATAAAATCTAACTTTGTGGGGTGTTTTTTAATTGATTGAAGTGAAAAATGTTACAAACTATTGTCTTTTTTGTAACAAAAATGTAAAATAAGTAAAGAGAACAATAAATCTCATTTTGAATAAGAGGGATTCGTTTATTAAAGGAACTGCTCCACCTTGGATCTATCTTAAGATTATGCTAGAGGAGTTATGTTATGCTTAACATCTATGTTTTAGAGGATCATTTTATCCAACAAAATCGTATTGAAGAGGTTATTCATACGATTCTTAAGAAAAATAACATTAAAGTGGGCGACTTTGAGGTTTTTGACAAACCCAATCAACTGTTAGACTTTATTACCGAGCGAGGGTCTCATCAGCTCTTTTTCCTAGACATTCAGATTAAAGACGATACTAAAAAAGGCTTGGAAGTTGCAAAGCAGATTCGCAAGAGTGACCCCTATGCCAATATTGTTTTCTTCACGACTCATTCAGAGTATCTTCCCTTAACTTTTCAATACCAACTGGCAGCTCTAGACTTTATTGACAAGTCTTTGGAGGGCGAGGACTTTCAAAAGCGTCTGGAAAGTATTATCTTATTAACCTGCAAAAAGATACAGAGTCAGAATCCAGAAGACGCTTTTCGGATTGAGAATGTTAAGACCGTTATTCAGGTTCCCTTTCATGATATCTTGTACTTTGAGACCTCGGATATCGTCCACAAGGTTATCCTTTATACTAAAGAGGAGCAGATTGAGTTTTATGGCAGTCTCTCTCAAATTGAAAAGAGTGACCCTAGACTGTTTAAATGTCATAAGTCCTTCCTAGTTAATCCAGAAAATATCATCAAATTAGATAAAAGTACGGGGACGGTCTATTTTGAAAATGGTGGCGTTTGCTATGTTTCAAAGTTGAAACTAAAGAAATTACTTGAGAGAATTAGCCTATGACAGCGATTAATTTTGTGTTGGATAATCTAGACTTTTTAGCGGAGATTATCCTCTTTATTCTCATTTATCAATATATTACCTCCGAGAAGATAAAGCTAAGATGGTATATCATCATCCCCTTGATTATCCGATTTTTGTTTGTGCTTTCTCCAGTCCTATCCTATGTTTTAGGGCATGCCTTCTTGGTTGTTTATTCCCTTTACAGAAATCGTTATGGCAATAGGTTATTAGATATTTTCTATGGCTTGTTTCCAATCGTCATAGAAAGTCTTGTTCACAATCTTATTATTTATGGGATTGCCTTAGTCATCAATCGACATTATCTGATTGTGCTGAATCATTTTCATTTAAACCTTGTCACTGAGTTGCTAGTCTTTCCTGTGTTTTGGTTAATCATTAAGACCTTAAAAGTAGATTTCAAAGCGCTGAACTATGGTTTTAGAAAGTCATTTTCAAAGTACTTTTTATTGCTTATAGATATATCAATGTTATCTTATGCCCTCCTTCTCCAATATATTACCTTTTTTGTGCAACAGATCCCTGGAGGAAGAGATTGGCATGTTTATCTCGTGGTGACCTATGCTTTACTCTTTCTTGCGACCCTTGTTTACATTAATGCGACTTTCAGCGAAAGACTAAAAGAAGAAGTCCTACTCCAAAAAGATAGGCAAATGAGTGATTTGGCTCATTATAGTCAACAAATCGAGCAACTCTATACTGATCTTCGTCGATTTAGGCATGATTACTTAAATATCTTGTCTAGTATCAAATATGGCATTGACTCCAAAGATATAGCTATCATTTCCGATATCTACGATAACATCCTTGAAAAAACAAAGACTCGGATTGAGGGGAAACAGTACGAAATTGCCAACTTGATTAATATTAAAGATGAAGCCGTTAAAGGTGTCTTGGCTAGTAAAGTCTTGGAAGCACAAGACAAGTCTATTACCGTTCACCTTGAGGTCAGCGACGTCTTTGAAGTATCGAGGATGGAATTGTTGGATTTCATAACAGTGCTATCCATTTTTTTGGATAATGCTATTGAGGCTAGTTTGGATAGCATTACTAAAGAAGTAACCATTGCTCTTATCAGTAGCGATACAAAGGTAGTAATAGTAGAGAATACCATTGCTCAAGAATCTATCAATACAGTCGGCATCTTTAAACTTGGTCGCTCAAGTAAAGGAGAAGGACGTGGTATAGGTTTGTCCACTGTTCGAGAGGTTTTAGGGAAGTATCCTAATTGTTCTTTGTCAACACAATCTAAAGACTATCGTTTTAAACAGACACTAAAAATAGAAGATGTGGTCTGATTATGACGGAAAAAACACCGTTTATGACTTCAATGAAAAATTTAACTGTCTATATATTATAATAACCTAGTAAATTATCAGAAAAGGAATATCACTCATGAAAAATACAAGTAAACTCATTGGTATCCTATCAGCTCTAATTGTAGTTATCCTTGCTGTCTTCTTAGTGACTATGTTTAATAGTCATGAGTCGGCGCGTGTTAACACAAGTAGTAGCCCAGCCAAGACGGTCAAGAAATCATCTTCAAGCTCAAGTAAAGCTGTTAAGAAGGATAAGAAAACAGCTAAATCATCATCTTCAGCAGTTTCAAATGAAGAAAATGACAATCAGGCTTCAGCAGTAGCACCTAAAGCTTCTTCTCAAAAACAAGCCCAAGCAGGAACTACAGATGGTGGACAAGTGGTTGAATCTACAACACCAGCTTCTCAAGTTGGAGGAGTTGAAGGTGGTCGAGGTGCATGGACAGCAACTTCTGGAACATTGACACTTGATGAGGAAACACCTGTTTATGCTGCTCCAGATAAAGATAGCGGAGCAGTTTCTACACTTCCTGCCGGAGATGTTGACTGGGATAAATATGAAATTTTACCTGATGGAAACTGGTATAGTTTTGTTAAGAATGGCCAACGTTATTATATTTCATATTCAGATGTAGGACATTGATAAATGATTTAAAAAGCAAACATGATAACTCGTATAAAGTTATCATGTTTTTTATGTTTCCCTCTACTTTTCCTAACAAAATTACGAATAAATAAGTATGGCTTGCTTCGGCTTTCGATTATGACAAAAATCGGACAGTTTATGATTTAAGTGAGAACAAGCCAAATAAATTTGGTATACTAATGGGTAAGTGAGAAATATTTAGTAATATTCTGTAAAGTACTTGTAATATTTGTCACCGAGTGTTACAATCAACCTGTAACATCAATTCGATAGAGAGAATAATTGATATGAAACGAGAAAAATTTTTACACGAACAACAACGTTTTTCCATTCGTAAATATTCATTTGGGGCAGCATCAGTTCTTTTAGGAGCTAGTTTGGTCTTTGCGGGGCAAGCTTTGGCTGATGAGCATCATGAGGTTTCAACACCTTCAGATGCTTCTTTGCGTGCTATCTCAGATAGTGATGCTGTGACAGCAGCTGATATTTTCAGTGGTGTAGCAACAGATGGGGCAGCGTCAAGTGAGAAAGCTAGCCAAGTCTCAACAACTAGTCAAACCGCCAGTGAAACTGCCACTAGCGAGGCTACGAGTGAAGTGAGTGCTAGTACCTCACAAGTAGCAGATAAAACTTCTGAATCAACAGTTGCCAGCTCAGAAGCCACAAGTGGTACAAATACTTCGTCTGAAACAGCTACTAACTTTGATGTATCTGCCTTAACGAGAGCAGCTGTCAATACTAGTTTGGTGAGCCAACCGGCTACAACTACAGCAAGCGACCTCCCAAGCCAAGGAACTTATGTCTACAAGGAACGTACAGAGGTTAAGAATCAACCTAAGGTTTCTGCCAAGGCTGAATTTTATGTAAATCCAGGGGATAGCGTCTTTTACGATCAAGTCGTGACAGCTGATGGTTACCAATGGATTAGCTACAAATCATACTCTGGTGTGCGTCGTTATGCTCCAGTGAAACCAGTGGCAGCTGGTAGTGGTAACGGTAATAGTGGTAATGGGGATGGCAAACCTTCTAATGGCGCTCAAGCCACAACAGGTGCTTTGAATATCCCAGCGACAGGAACTTACTACTTTACACGTGACACAAATATTAAGAAGGAACCAAAAGCAGATCTCAAACCTACTTTTGTTTTCGGCAAGGGTGACCATGTCATCTATGATAAAGTTTTGACAGCTGATAATCACCAATGGCTTTCTTACCTTGGTTATGACTATGTTCGCTATTATGCCGATATTGCGACTTTGACACCAGCCAAAGCTGAAACACCAACTGTTAAACCAACAGAAACTAATCAAGCAAAACCAGAAACTACTGGTGCTGAAAAGCTTCCAGCAAGTGGTACTTATAATGTGACACGTAGCTTGAATGTTAAAAACGAACCTAAGGCTTCTGCAGATACACTTTATACCTTGGAAAAAGGCTACAAAGTGAACTATGACAAGGTATTGACTGCGGATAACCACCAATGGCTTTCTTACATTAGTTACAGTGGTACACGTCGTTATGTGGATATTGCGACTTTGAAAACTACTGAGTCTAAGCCGGTGGCTCCTAAAGATGGGGTTAAACCTGCTCCAAAACCTGAACTTACGCCAGAGAAAACTACTGATAATTCAGAAGTGACAGAAGTACTTGAAATCCCAGACAAAGGGACTTATCACTTTAAGAAAACTGCTAATGTGAAATCTGAACCTAAAGTTTCCTCTAAGACTGAATTTACTTTCGAAGATGGTGATTCCTTGTCATATGATAAGGTTATGTTGGCAGATGGTCACCAATGGCTTTCTTACAAGAGTTTTAGTGGTGCTCGTCGCTATGTTGATATTGCTAAAGTAGAGGTTAGTCAAGACAAAGCTGGTACTACAACAAGCGAGTCAGATCTTAAACCAAACCAACCGGTTGCTTCAGAGAATGTTAAACCAGTAGATAATAAGCCTATGGAAACCAAACCAGTCGATAAATCGGCTGAAAAACCAGCAGTGACAGGAGCTGATAAACTTCCTTCAAGTGGGCGTTACAACTTTACTAAGACTGTAGATGTTAAGGACGAACCAAAGGTGTCAGCCAAGACTGAGTTTGTTTTTATGAATGGCGATTCTGTCTTTTATGATAAGGTTTTGACAGCGGACAATCATCAATGGATTTCTTATGTCAGCTACAGTGGTAAACGTCGTTATGTTGATGTTGCGACTGTGAAAGTAACAACAAACAAGCCAGTTGAGTCTAAACCGACTGAAAATAAACTTACCGGTAAGCTTAACATTGAAAATATGACTGAAAATGGCTTTGATGTGGTTATTACTGAAGTTTCAGGTGCTGGTAAGGCTATCCAGGAAGTACTTGTTCCTGTCTGGTCTGATAAAGACGGTCAAGACGACCTCAAATGGCCATCTGCAAGTAAACAAGCAGATGGTAGCTACAAGACACATGTATCTATCAGCGATCACAAGAATAATCGTGGTGACTACACTGTTCACCTCTACTATAAGATTGATGGTAAACTTCAAGGTGTTGGTGGCACTCATACCAGTGTTCCAGTTCTTCAAGATCTTAGCCACCAATTGACCAATAACGGTTCTTACTACAGTGTTCGTGGTAAATACGATGATATTATCATTGTCAATAAAAAACATGGTCTTTCTAAGGACTATAACCCAGGTGAGAATCCTACAGCTAAGGCGGCTTTTGTTCGTCTTCGTGACGATATGATTAACCAAGGTTTGAATGTTGGACGTTCATACAGTGGTTTCCGTTCTTATGACTATCAAAAGACTCTTTACGATAACTATGTTAGCCGTGATGGTCAGGCAGCTGCGGACCGTTACTCAGCTCGTCCTGGATATAGTGAACATCAAACTGGTTTGGTCTTTGATTTGACCGATAAATCTGGTAATTTGCTTGAAGATTCACGTGCTAGCCAATGGCTTAAAGACAATGCACATAACTATGGCTTTATCGTGCGTTTCCAAGCAGGTAAGGAAGCTTCAACTGGCTACATGCCAGAAGCATGGCACATCCGCTATGTGGGAAAAGAAGCTAAAGACATCCACGATTCAGGTTTGAGTTTGGAAGAATACTTCGGTATCGAAGGTGGCGATTATGCTGCTAGCAGCAAACCTGCTGAAAGTAAACCAGCCACTACAGGTGCTATCAACCTTCCAGCGACAGGCACTTATACCTTTACAGGTCGTGCGTCAATCAAGGCGGAAGCTAAGGTTTCAAGCCCAGAGTTGGCCTACTATGACAAGGGGATGAGTGTTAACTACGATAAGGTTCTCACAGCCG
>NZ_KV831739.1:37729-147208 GCF_001837205.1 Streptococcus sp. HMSC064D12 | reverse complement strand
TTCTCACAGCCGATGGCCGTCAATGGCTTTCATATGTAACAGCAAGTGGTAAACGTCGTTATGTTGATATTGCAGCGGCCAAGGCAGAAGCTAAGCCAGAAACAAAACCAGTTGCGAAACCAGCGAATAACCCAAGTCTCTCAGAATCAGGCACTTATACTTTCACAGGTCGTGCGTCAATTAAGGCAGAAGCTAAGGTTTCAAGTCCAGAGTTGGCCTACTATGACAAGGGTATGAGTGTTAACTACGATAAGGTTCTCACAGCCGATGGCCGTCAATGGCTTTCATACGTGACAGCAAGTGGTAACCGTCGTTATGTTGATATTGCAGTAGCTAAGACAGAAGTAAGTCAACCAGCCGCAAAACCAAGTCTCCCAGAATCAGGTTGTTATACCTTCACAGGTCGTGCGTCAATCAAGGCAGAAGCTAAGGTTTCAAGTCCAGAGTTAGCCTACTATGACAAGGGCATGAGTGTTAACTATGACAAAGTTTTGACAGCCGATGGCCACACATGGCTTTCATATGTGGCAGCGAGTGGCAACCGTCGTTATGTTGATATTGCTTAATGAAGTAATGAATCAGGTTGGACAATGTGTCCAGCCTTTTTTGATAGCCTTTCTTTATCATGAGATTGAATTTTTCAATTTTTGTGACGTCTTTTGGAGTGCTATAATGGTTAATATAGAATCGAGGTTACTATGAAAATTGCATTGGTACAGATGGATGTTGCTCACGGAAAGCCTGTGGAAAATAAAAAGCACGTGAAAGAGATGTTGGAGAGGGCACTTAGCGAAAAGCCTGACGTCATTGTGCTACCTGAAATGTGGAATACTGGCTATGCTTTAGATGAACTGGATGGGCTTGCAGATAAGGAAGGTTTGGACTCTCAAGAAATCTTGTCTCATTTTGCTAGGAAACATGCTGTGGCTATTATCGGAGGGTCCGTTGCTATTGAGAAGGACGGCAAATTCTACAACACGACCTACGTCTACAATAAGTCTGGGGACCTAATCAATACCTATAGCAAGGTCCATCTCTTTGGTCTCATGGCAGAAGACCAGTATATGTCTGCTGGGTCTGCGGAGTCTGTTTTTGAGCTTGATGGTGTGACAGCTGCTAGTGTCATTTGTTATGATATACGTTTTCCTGAATGGGTGCGAACACAGATGGCACAAGGAGCCAAGGTACTTTTTGTGGTAGCGCAGTGGCCAGAACCTCGTGTGCAACAATGGGAGATTTTGTTAAAGGCGCGTGCGGTTGAAAATCAAGCTTTTGTAGTTGCGGTTAATCGTGTCGGAACAGGACCAGATGATGTCTTTTCAGGGCATTCTATGGTTATCGATCCACTTGGAAATGTGGTCTTGCAATCCAAGGAGCATGAGGAGGGCATTTTTACGGCCGATATTAATCTTGAAGAGGTAGATAAGGTTCGAGGTCAGATTCCTGTTTTTGAGGATCGTCGCACGGACTTGTATCATTAAGGAGCGTTTATGTTATTTGAAGAATCGGACTTATTGAAGGCATTGCCAGAACAGTTTTTTGCAGGTTTGGTTGCTAAGGTTAATGCCAAGGTGGCGGAAGGAGCAGATGTGATCAATCTTGGTCAGGGCAATCCCGACCAACCGACTTATGACCATATTGTTGAGGCGCTGTGCCTTTCAGCGAAAAATCCTGCTAGCCATAAGTATTCACAGTTTCGAGGCAATCGTCCTTTTAAGGAAGCAGCTGCTAGTTTTTACAAGAAACATTATGGGGTTGATTTGGATTCGGAGCGTGAGATTTGTGTCATGGGTGGAGCTAAAATTGGACTAGTGGAATTGCCCCTAGCTTTGATGAATCCTGGAGACCTCCTTCTCTTGCCTGACCCAGGATATCCTGATTATTTATCAGGAGTGAGTCTAGGACGTGTAGCCTATGAGACCTTTCCTTTGACGGCTGAAAATGATTTCTTGCCAGATTTGGATGCCATTCCTGAAGAGACAGCTCGTCGTGCTAAGTTTATCTATATCAATTATCCGAATAATCCTACGGGGGCTGTGGCGACTAAGGCCTTTTATGAAAAGTTGGTTGCTTGGGCTAAGACCTACGAAGTAGGAGTGGTGAGTGATTTGGCTTACGGAGCTTTGGGGTATCAGGGTTATGAGAATCCTAGCTTTTTATCAACGCCTGGTGCTAAAGATGTGGGGATTGAGTTCTATACTTTCTCGAAAACCTTCAATATGGCTGGTTGGCGTCTGGCCTTTGCGGCTGGGAATGACCAGATGATTGAAGCCTTAAATCTGATTCAAGACCATCTTTTTGTGGGAATCTTTCCTGCCTTGCAGGAGGCTGGGATTGCAGCTCTCTTAGACCCTAAATCTGAGGAGGCTGTTGCTCAACTGAATGCGACTTATGATAGCCGTCGAGATGCTTTTGTCCAGGCAGCTGCTAAGATTGGCTGGCAGGCCTTTCCATCCAGAGGTTCTTTCTATGCTTGGATGCCTGTGCCAGAGGGGTACACCAGTGAGAGTTTTGCGGATCTTTTACTTGAGAAGGTCCATGTTGCTGTGGCACCAGGTAAAGGATTTGGTCCTGCGGGTGATGCTTATGTTCGTATTGGGCTTTTGGTAGAGCCAGAGCGTCTGGTCGAAGCGGTCGATCGTATTGCCAACTTGCATTTATTTAATAACTAGATAGCATTCGTGAAAACAAGTAGTTGAAAAAGACTGCTTGTTTTTTTCATATTAATTTCAGTTTTTCCTTGACAAATGAATAAAAATACAATAAACTGGTTACATATTTATACAAAAGGAGTGCATAAATGAAAGTTTCAATTGTTGGTATCACTGGTTATAGTGGTTTAGAGTTAGTTAAAATTTTGAATAATCATAAAAAAGTGGAACTTGTTTCTATTCACGCAACCAAGGAAGTGGGCCGACGATTGTCTGATGTGTATCCCTATCTGACAGGTGTTTGTGACTTAGACATTGAAGCTTATGATGCGGAAAAGATTATGAAAAAGGCGGATTTGGTTTTCTTTGCCACACCTTCAGGAGTTGCTAGTTCGCTTGCGGAGGAATTTGTTCAAGCTGATTTTTCTGTTATTGATTTATCTGGGGATCATCGCTTACCGGCAAATGTTTATCAAGAATGGTATAAAAAATCACCTGCTAAGCAGAGTGTTTTGAATAAATTTACATACGCATTATCAGAATATACAGATGTGAAGGATAAGAAATTTATCGCCAATCCTGGATGCTATGCAACAGCGACGGAGCTGTCCCTGATTCCTTTGGTTGCTTCTGGTCTGATTGAGACGGATAGTGTCATTGTGGATGCCAAGTCTGGTTTAACTGGTGCGGGTAAGGCTTTGAGCGAGTCTAGTCATTTTGTCAATGTTCACGATAATTACGTGACTTATAAACTCAATCATCATCAGCATATTCCTGAAATTGTTCAAACCTTGCAGACCTTTAATCCGGAAATGCCTGAGATTCAGTTTTCAACGTCGCTTTTACCAGTTAATCGCGGAATCATGTCTACGGTTTATTGTAAGTTGAAGAAGGACGTGACTGTAGCTGATGTGGCTTCAGCATTCACAAAGGCTTATAGCGATAAACCCTTTGTACGTGTTCAAGACAGCTTGCCAGAACTACACAACGTTATCGGATCGAATTTTACAGATATTGGATTTGCCTATAATGAAAAAACCAATGTTCTGACAGTTATTTCAGTCATTGATAATCTGCTTAAAGGAGCAGCTGGACAGGCAGTGCAAAATCTCAACCTCATGCAGGGGTGGGATGAGACGGAAGGTTTGCTTATGACACCGTCATACTTGTAGATGTAAGCATAGAGTTAGGAGAAAAAAATATGAAAGTCATCGATGGAACAATTGCTAGTCCGCTGGGATTCTCAGCAGATGGGCTACATGCAGGATTTAAAAAGAGAAAAATGGATTTTGGTTGGATTGTCTCTGAAAAACCAGCCAGTGTGGCAGGAGTTTACACGACCAATAAGGTGATTGCAGCTCCTCTGATTGTGACCAAGACCTCCGTTAAAAAGGCTGGGAAAATGAAGGCTATCGTTGTTAACTCAGGTGTAGCCAATTCTTGCACAGGGACTCAAGGCTTGGAGGATGCTTACACCATGCAGGAGTGGACCGCTGAAAAGCTAGGTGTTGAACCAGAGTTGGTTGGTGTAGCATCTACAGGGATTATCGGTGAGTTGCTACCAATGGATACTTTGAAAAATGGTCTTTCCAAGATAGTAGTTAATGGGAATGCTGATGATTTTGCCAAGGCGATTTTGACGACTGATACAGCGACTAAGACCATTGCTGTGACGGAGACCTTTGGACGTGATGTGGTCACTATGGCTGGTGTCGCTAAGGGCTCAGGGATGATTCACCCTAATATGGCGACCATGCTTGGATTTGTTACTTGTGATGCTAATATTTCTAGTGACACCCTGCAATTGGCCTTGAGCCAAAATGTGGAAAAGACCTTTAATCAGATTACAGTTGACGGAGATACTTCAACCAATGATATGGTTCTTGTTATGTCAAATGGTTGCACGCTCAATGAAGAGATTCTGCCAGATACACCAGAATTCGATAAATTTTCGAAGATGCTGAATTTTGTGATGCAAGAGTTGGCTAAGAAAATTGCCAAGGACGGTGAAGGTGCTAATAAACTCATCCAAGTTGATGTGGTTAATGCCCCTAATGCCCTTGATGCACGTATGATGGCAAAATCAGTTGTCGGTTCAAGCCTAGTTAAAACGGCTATCTTTGGTGAAGATCCTAACTGGGGACGTATTTTAGCCGCTGTTGGCTACGCTGGTGTGGATGTTCCTGTGGATAATGTTGATATTATGCTTGGCGGTCTGCCAGTTATGTTGGCCTCTAGTCCTGTTTCCTTTGATGATGAAGAAATGAAAGACATCATGCATGATGATGAAGTTACTATAACGGTAGATCTTCATGCTGGTCATGAAAAAGGAACTGCATGGGGGTGTGATCTTTCCTACGATTATGTTAAGATTAATGCCCTCTACCATACTTAAGTTATCTATGATAAAGGAGTTAACTGATGACTACTGAATATATTGTAATCAAGATTGGTGGAGTAGCCAGTAAGCAGCTAACTCCTGAGATATTGGCTAAACTGTCCGAATGGCAGCAGGCTGGTCAAAAAATAGTTATCGTTCATGGGGGCGGTTTTGCCATTAATCAGCTGATGGAGGAGAATCATATTCCAATTCACAAGGTCAATGGTCTTCGTGTGACGGGTCAGTCAGATATGGCCTTGATCAAAGAAGCTTTGGTTGACATAGTTGGGAAAAACTTAGCGGATGAGCTTACAACTGCAGGTTTGCCAGCCTATCAGCTTGTAGATGAATTGTCAGACCTTGTTCATGCTGATTTCTTAGATCAAGAGACCTATGGTTTTGTGGGTGAGGTCAAAAACATCACTAATCAAACCCTAGTGAGCCTCCTATCTCAAGGCAAACTTCCCTTGATTCCGAGTCTAGGCTATAGTGAGCAGGGGGATTTTCTCAATATTAATGCCGATTACCTTGCCAGAGCAGTGGCGATTAGTCTAGGTGCTAAAAAACTTATCCTTCTGACAGATGTCAAGGGCGTTTTAGAAAATGGTCAGGTTTTGGAGCAGCTGAATTTTGTGGACGTTCAGAAAAAAATAGATTCAGGTGTGGTTACTGGAGGCATGATTCCTAAAATTCAAAGTGCTGTTCAGACAGTTCAGGCTGGTGTCGAGCAGGTCATTATTGGTGATAACCTGACAGACGGCACCATAATCAAGGAGTAAGAGATGACAAAATTATTTTCAAACTATAAGCGGGCAGCGATTGATTTTGCTTCGGCTCAGGGCAATTATTTGACGGATACAGATGGCAAGACCTACTTGGATTTTTCATCAGGTATTGGGGTAACCAATCTGGGTTACCATCCCCATGTCAATCAGGCTTTGACAGATCAGGTGGGCAAGATTTTGCACCAGCCTAATCTTTATCACAATCAGTTGCAAGAAGATGTTGCTAACCTTTTAATTGGTGACAAGGACTATCTGGCCTTTTTCTGTAACAGTGGTGCAGAGGCCAATGAGGCAGCCATCAAAATTGCCCGTAAGGCTTCGGGTAAACAAGAAATCATTACCTTCCAAAATTCCTTCCATGGTCGAACGTTTGGATCTATGTCTGCCACTGGTCAGGATAAAATCAAACAAGGTTTTGGTGAAGGTGTGCCCCACTTTAGCTATGCTATTTTCAATGACATAGACAGTGTCAAGTCCCTAGCCAATGAAGCAACTGCGGCTATTATGCTGGAGTTGCTTCAAGGGGAATCAGGTGTGCAACCTGCGGATCAGGACTTTGTTAAGGCTTTGTCTGATTTTTGTAAGGAGACAGGTATTTACCTCATTGTAGATGAGGTTCAGACAGGAATTGGTCGTACTGGTAAGCTTTATGCTTATGAGCACTACGATATTGAACCAGATATCTTTACTTTAGCCAAAGGTTTGGCCAATGGGGTGCCAGTTGGTGCCATGCTTGCCAAGTCCTCCCTTGGGGCAGCTTTTTCTTACGGAAGTCATGGCTCTACCTTTGGAGGAAATAAACTGGCCATGGCGGCGGCCAAGGCTACGCTTGAAGTTATGTTGGCTCCAGGTTTTCTGGATACTGCTCTTGAAAATGGAAACAAACTACAAGAACAATTGCAGGCGGCTTTATCTGATAAAGAGACAGTTACAACTGTGCGTGGTTTAGGTTATATGATTGGAATTGAGACCACTGGCAATCTGGGAGAACTAGTTCAGGCAGCTAGAGATAAAGGGTTGATTGTCTTAACTGCAGGGACAAATGTGATTCGTCTTTTGCCACCAATCACCCTAAGTGATACTGAAATCGAAAAGGGTGTGGCTATCCTATCAGAAATATTTGACTAGAACATAAAAATCACTTGATTCTTGAATCAAGTGATTTCTTTTACTCATTGTCAGTAGCAATCTCGCTGAGAAGTCCTTTAGCTGTTGTTGTTGGCAGAATACGGACACGATTAAGTGAGAGGAGACCATCCTTGGCACTAGCTAGCCCTTCGTTAGTTGTCAGTCCTAACTTGTATGTTTTCTTAGCTAGGTCCAGTGTCGTTTGATTGTAGCGACCTGATGGGTAGGCAATGGTATTGACCTTGGTATTGAGTTTGTTTTCAAGGAAGTCAATAGAATCCGTTAATTCAACTTTTTGTGTTGCCTTGTCAGTGGCTGATAAATCAGGGTGGTTAACCGTATGAGACTGGAAGCTCATGCCGTGCGCCATCATTTCTTTCATCTGCTTGACGGTAAGATTTCCAGCATTTCCTTTCTTAACAAAGCCAGTAATCACATTGTTGGTCGCCTTAGCCTTGTATTTTTTGAGAATCGGATAGGCAATCGTATAGAAGTCTTCGTTACCATCATCAAAGGTCAGCCAAACAACCTTTGATGATGGTAAGGCATTTTCGGTGAAGGCTTTATAGGCTTCTTCAGGTGTTAGGAAATAGTAACCTGCCTTAGCTAATGCCTTGATTTGTGCCTCGAAGAGGTCTGGGTCAACGATAAGGTTGGCGTTAGAAGCTTCAGATGGATCCATGACGTGCACAGCATGATACATCAGGATAGGGATTTGGACAGGCTCGTCATAGGTTTTCCATTTACTTATAGTCTTAGACTGACTGGTCTGAGTCTGTTGTTGATTGCTTTTCGACTGGTTTGGTCGGCTTAACATGAAAACTGCCAGTAAGCCAAGAAGAACTAGGTTTAGTAAAAGCAGAAGAAGGTTCAATTTTTTTCTATTGGTTTTAGTTGATTTTTTCTTTTGAGAAGTCATTGTATCCCCTTTCGGATAGGTCTAGCTATTATTCTAACAAAAATGGGCTGGAAATGCACAGGATTTTCAGTAAAAAAGAATACTTAGCTCCTTAAATGGCAACAATATTCTGTCAATTCCGATAGAAATATGGTACAATTAAAAAAATGTATGTTTTTAAGGAGAAATCGTAAATGTCTATTAAAATTGGATTGCTTGGCTTTGGTACAGTAGCTAGCGGTATTCCTTTCCTTTTGAAGGAAAATGGTGAAAAGGTTCTTGCAGCCTCACGTGACCAACTCGAAATTGCGAAGGTTTTGGTTAAAGATGACGAGGAAAAAAATCGTCTTATCGCTGCAGGTAACGACTACAATTTTGTCACAAATGTTGACGAAATCCTTAACGATGACGAGATTCAAATCGTTGTCGAATTGATGGGACGTATCGAGCCAGCTCGTACTTTCATCACAAAAGCGCTTGAAGCAGGTAAAAACGTAGTTTCTGCCAACAAAGACTTGATTGCTACTCACGGTAAAGAGTTGATTTCTCTTGCTCAAGATAAGGGTGTGGCTTTCTACTATGAAGCTGCCGTTGCTGGTGGTATTCCAATTTTGCGTACTTTGGCTAATTCTTTGACATCTGACAAGGTAACACGTATCCTTGGTGTGCTCAACGGAACATCTAACTTCATGATGACTAAGATGGTGGACGAAGGTTGGTCATATGAGGATGCTCTTAAGACTGCCCAAGAACTTGGTTATGCTGAAAGTGATCCAACCAACGACGTTGAAGGTATTGACGCTGCTTATAAAGCTGTTATCCTTAGCCAATTTGGTTTTGGTGCCACAATTGATTTTGACGATGTGACTCACAAGGGGATTACAAACATCTCTACTGATGATGTAGCTGTCGCTCAAGAATTGGGCTATGTTATCAAATTGGTTGGTGATGTGCGTGAAGTAGAATCAGGTATCTCAGCAGAAGTATCGCCAACATTCTTGCCAAAAAATCACCCACTTGCTAGCGTCAACGATGTTATGAATGCAGTCTTTGTTGAATCTATCGGTATCGGCGAATCAATGTACTACGGACCAGGTGCTGGTCAAAAACCAACAGCAACATCTGTTTTGGCAGACATTATCCGTATTGCTCGTCGTCTTTCAGATGGCAATGTTGGGAAACCATTCAACGAGTTCCGTCGTGACTTGCCATTGGCTAATCCAGCAGACGTCAAGAGTAACTATTACTTTGCCCTTGATACGCCAGACGAAAAAGGTAAAATCCTTCACTTGTCTGAAATCTTCAACTCAGAAGATATTTCATTTGAACAAGTCTTGCAACAAAAAGCAAATGGTACAACAGCTCGTATCGTTGTGATTACACATGCTATGTCTAAGACACAGCTCAAAGCTGTTACTGAAAAACTTGAAGCAGCAGAAGACTTCACTGTTGTCAACACATTGAAAGTTTTGTCTAACTAATCGATAAGCCCATACTGGTGCATATAAGAAAGGTATTCAAGGAGAAAAGTCTCTAATGGCTTTCCTCCTTTTGGTGTATTATTATGAAAATTACTGTCCCAGCAACATCTGCCAATATTGGTCCAGGTTTTGACTCTGTGGGTGTTGCCGTTTCTAAATATTTGACAATCGAGGTGCTTGAACCAGCAGATGCATGGTATATCGAACACGATTTGGGAGATATTCCTTCAGATGAAAATAACCTCCTCATTTCAACAGCCTTGCAAGTGAAGTCTGATTTGCAGCCTCATAAATTGGTGATGACATCAGATATTCCCTTGGCGCGTGGTCTAGGTTCTTCAAGTTCTGTTATTGTCGCAGGAATCGAGTTGGCTAATCAATTGGCAGACTTGCAGCTATCAGACGATGATAAACTTGATATTGCGACCAAGATTGAAGGGCACCCAGACAATGTTGCCCCAGCTATTTTTGGGAATCTTGTTGTGGCATCTTATGTGGACGAACATGTTAATAGCGTTGTTACAGATTTTCCAGAGTGTGCTTTTGTAGCTTTCATTCCGAGCTATGAACTTAAGACGTCTGATTCACGTGGGGTGCTTCCAAGTGACTTGTCTTACAAAGAAGCTGTAGCTGCATCATCTATTGCCAACGTTGCCATTGCTGCCCTCTTTGCAGGTGATTTGGTTAAGGCAGGACGTGCTATCCAAGGAGACATGTTCCACGAACGCTACCGTCAAAAATTGGTTAAAGAATTTGCGACTATTAAGGAATTGTCAGGTCAATACGGTGCTTATGCGACCTATCTCTCAGGCGCTGGCCCAACAGTTATGACCTTGACGCCAAAGAATCAGGCTGAGGCACTTAAAACTGCAATAGATGGTCTTGGTTTAGATGGTGAAACCTTCATCCTATCTGTGGATAAAGCAGGTGTTGTCGTTGACTAGAAAAAATCAAGGGCTACTCTTTGGTTTAGCAACCTATATTCAATGGGGATTTTTATCTCTTTTTTGGAAGCTTTTAGCAGGTGTTTCGGCTTACAACACCTTCTCATGGCGAATTGTTTTTACTGTAGTGACTATGTTGGTCTATGCCCTAGTTGCTAAGCAAAATGCACGTTTTAAAGATGAATTAATCGAACTTTGGCGAGATAAGAAAGTCTTACTTCGGATGCTACTTGCTAGTTTTCTCATAGCAGCTAACTGGTTGATTTATATCTATGCTGTGGGTCATGGTCAAGCGACGCAGGCTAGCTTGGGCTATTACATTATGCCTATTGTTTCTATCCTATTTGCCCTCATTTTTCTTCGTGAATCATTGAGTAGGACCATGTGGGCAGCAGTGGTATTGGCCTTTATAGGAGTACTGGTTCTTGTTGTCAATACAGGAAAACTTCCCATGGTTTCTTTGGGATTGTCCCTGACCTTTGGTTTCTATGGTTTAATCAAAAAAGGGGTTAAGCTCTCCAGTGACGTAGCCATGTTAGTAGAAAGTGGATTGCTACTACCTTTTGTAGCTATCTATCTCATATTCTTTTCTCCAGAATCATTTTCTTCCTATTCGAGCTTGGAGATGTTTCTCCTAGCCATCTCAGGTGTAGTGACGGCTGTTCCTTTGCTTTGCTTCTCAGAAGCAGTCAAAAGGGCACCGCTTAACCTTATCGGTTTCATCCAGTATCTTAATCCTACCATTCAACTTCTCGTAGCCATTCTCATTTTTGGTGAGACAGTCAGCATTGGAGAATTGAAAGGTTTTCTCTTTATCTGGATAGCCATCCTAGTCTTTGTAACTGGCCAAATAGTAACATTTCGTAGAAGTTCCTGATAGCTATCGGGAACTTTTTATAATGCCGTCCTAAAAATTAATCAAGCTTATCTGACAATTTTAGAATTTTAAGATATAATAGTGATATTAGATTAAAATAATGGAGTATTTTATGCGAAAAACGAAAAAGCTAGTGAGCTATCTGATTCTGCTTGCTATTCCAGTTGCTATTGCTGTAGCCCTGTTTGTTTTTAACGGTTCGGGTTATCGCTTGTCAGAACAAGATGCGGCAGACATCGCCTACAAAAATGCTGGTGTCCAAACTTCTGAGATTTCTCAATCAGCAATCTCAAAATTACGTATTGGATTACATGGAAGCTATAGTGTTAGTTTTACAACACCCGACAATCATTTTGAATACACTATTGATGGTCAGTCAGGATCTATTTTGAAACATAAGAGTGACCATCCAACATCTAAGGATGAGGATGATACTAAAAAAGGTGAAGAGCCTAAAGATGAGAGTCAGTCTAGCGAAAGCAAGGATGAGCCACCAGTATCTAAAGAAGCTGCTCAAACAACAGCCCTCAATCATGCGGGATTGGCTGAAGGTTCTGTAACGAACTTGACGGTAGATTTGAAGACTGAAGGAAGCGGGAAAGTCTACAATATTAGCTTTGATTATGCAGTGAGTCATTTGCGTTATAAATACACAGTAAATGCTGATTCGGGAGCTATCGTAGCCTATACAACTGAGTATCTCACAGGGGTTGCGACTCCTGCTCAGTAGGTCGCAGATAGAGTGAAAGCTCTCCTTATCATTGAGGAAAATCCTTGCAATTTCTCTGAAATGGTGTAAACTTAAAGTGAAAACGGTAACAGTAGCTGTAAAGGTTGCCGTAGAATCAAGGAGGCTTTGACCATGAAAGAATTCCAAGCATTTAAAGACACGCTTAGCAATAAGGCTCTCAAAGCCATTTACGAAGAAAGTAAATTGGAAGTCCAAGACGAAACAACTGAAGGTACAGAAGCTTTCTCACTAGCCTTGGCAACCCAAATGGCTATCAATCTACTTGAAAGCTATGAAAAATGGCTAAAAGAAGAAAGAGCTAAGGAAGAAAAATAAGATACAATCCTTGTCGGAAGACAGGGATTTTTCTTATGAGAATAAGAAGTGATGCATTGTATTTATGTTTCAAGGTGGAATCTGTAGTCTGACTTATTGTGATAACATCTTCCCCATAATTTCGTTTGTCTTGAGATTAAAAATGTGATAGAATAAGACCAATCAGAGGTGCTTTGAAGCCCATTTGTCACAGGAAGTGGTGGTACTGAGAAATCCGCACAAATGTCAAAGCTGGTTGCTGATGGTCAAATTGAATCAAGAAAGCTGTGAGTGGTTGCCACTCAAAACTGGGTGGTACCGCGGATACACATTCGTCCCTGTCATAGTTATGGCAGGGATTTTCTATATCTTTTAAAGAACCAAGACCGAAGGTTGCAGGTGAATTTAGAGATATTGATGTAGACGGAGCGAAAGCGAGGTCTACGTTCCTACCAAAGGAGGGTGACATGAAGCAATCTTTTGAGACCAGTAAATTGTATTATGGTTTTCCCATTTTTATCTTGGGTTACCAGGATCAGACACATGGTTATAATGTGACGACATGCAGTTCTTCCTATAGTCTAGGAGATTGGCTAGTCATCGGGGTTGGTAGCGAGGAAAATGCGGCAGACCAGATTAAACATTATCAGAAATTTACGGTTAATATCCCTGATGAAAACCTAATGCTAGAGATGGAACAGGCTGGTTTTATTAGTCATCGTGAAAAGATTGCTAAACTTGGCCTAGATTTCCAACCTTCTAAACTGACACAAGCACCTATCTTGGATGCTTGTCCAGTCGTTCTGGATTGTAAGGTCGACAGAATTATTGATGAAGATGGTATCTGTCATATCTTTGCTAAGATTCTAGACCGTCTGGCTGAATCTGATTTGTTAGATGATAGGGGACATTTTAAAAATGACCGTTTTGCACCGGCTTACTTTATGGGAGATGGACATAAGCGTGTCTATCGCTATCTAGATGACCGAATCGACCCCATGGGAAGCTTCATCAAGAAAGCGAGGAAGAAGAATGACAAGAGCTGAATTACCAGAACAAATCGAAACAGAACGTCTTCTTTTACGAGTCCGAACAGTGGCGGATGCCGAAGATATCTTTGATTTTGCCAGTCGTCCAGAAGTCTCTTACCCAGCAGGATTTCCACCCGTCAAGACCTTGGAAGATGAGATCTATTACCTAAAGCATATCCTTCCCGATCGCAATGAAAAGGACAATCTTCCAGCTGGTTACGGCATTATAGTCAAAGGGACTGATAAAGTGATCGGTTCTGTTGATTTCAACCATAGACACGAAGATGATGTGCTGGAAATTGGCTATACCTTGCACCCAGACTATTGGGGCCGAAGCTATGTGCCAGAAGCGGCGCGTGCTTTGATTGACCTAGGATTTAAGGATTTGGGTCTTCACAAGATTGAGCTGACATGTTTTGGCTACAATGTCCAAAGTCAACGCGTCGCTGAGAAGCTTGGTTTTACCCTCGAAGCTTGCATAAGGGACCGCAAAGATGCCCAAGGAAATCGCTGTGATGATTTGAGATACGGCTTGCTAAAGAGTGAGTGGGAAGTAATGATAGATGGCTAAAAAGAAAAATCGACAAAAAGAATTTAAGCGTAAGCAAAAATTGATGATAAAAGTTGTTTCTGAAGAAGAAATTGCATTGACAGAATCACTTGGGTATCAACCTGTCTTTGTAGAACGTCGGAAAATTCAAAATTTTGATGAACAAAACATAGCAATGATGCAATATTTTTATGAATATGGGGTTTATCCGGATGTTCAGGAAATCAATTCCAAATTGGGAACCGGGACTTTTGATTGGAATCAAGATCATGCTTTATTCAGAGAAGCTATGTATACTCCAAATAAACAAAAGAGAAATAAACTGTTAAAACAAGTTTTAAAGCTTAACCCCGATTATTTTGCTGCCGAGTATCATCTTTTTCTTTCGACTGTTCAAGACATTGACTTACCAACTTTTAAAAGAGTATTGGAATTTGAAACTCTGGTTTTAGAAAAATGGAAAATCAATGGGTATGACAATTGGAACTCCTTTGAAGCACGCCCGATCCTAACTGCTCTTATGTTTCTGATTGAATATTATATGGCGGAAAGATTTTATTATAAGGCTTTGGAAATGGTTAACTTATACTTAAGTAAACAACCAGAGCGATTCCCTCCTAACTTTGTTTTCTGTATGCTCTCTCTATATCATATCACTGGCCAAGAATCTAAAGTTGAACGGTTCTATCAGGAAGAACTGAATCAAGGAATACGTAGTGATACTGTGTTGATACATGCTATTATTTCTGCTTTCTCTAGAGGAAAGGTTGAAGAGGCAAGTAAATTATTTGCAAAACTTGTGGAAATCAACGATGATGCTGTTGACTATTTTATAGATGAAGATTGGCCCTTTAAGATTCCTGAAATAGAAGAACTGGAATGTTATTACCCAAATTCAGTCGAATCGCTACAAGCTAGCCTGTATCCTATGTCTGATTATTTACAGGAAAATATTATTTTGACAGATTTTTTGACAAATGAAGCAGAGAAATTTTGCTCTAAATCAAGAATCACTAGCCCTCCTGATTTAGCGAAAAACTTATCTACGGTAACTAACTGGTTCTCGTTTATGCGAGAAGAGAAAATGAAGGGAATTCGGATGGATATTGTCCGCACCTTTGTTGAAAATGGAATTCAAACGTCTGCTGACTTTAAAAATTGGACAGAAAAAGAAGTCCTCGCTTTGAAGGGAATTGGTCCTGTTACCGTTCAGAAGCTAAAGGAAAATGGGATAAGGTTTAAAAAAGATAATTAATTATTTATTAATAAAAATTTAAATAAACAATAGAAATAACTAGAAAGGACACACACATGTCTAAAGAACTTTCACCTAAATACAATCCAGCCGAGGTTGAGGCTGGTCGTTACCAAAAATGGCTTGATGAGGATGTTTTCAGGCCTTCTGGCGATAAAAAGGCTAAGCCTTATTCAATCGTTATTCCACCACCAAACGTAACTGGTAAACTTCACCTTGGTCACGCTTGGGATACAACTTTGCAAGATATCATTATCCGTCAAAAACGTATGCAAGGTTTCGATACGCTTTGGCTTCCAGGTATGGACCACGCAGGTATTGCCACTCAAGCTAAAGTAGAAGCGCGTTTGGCTGAAGACGGCATCTCCCGTTATGACCTTGGTCGTGAAAAATTCCTTGATAAAGTCTGGGAATGGAAAGACGAGTACGCCTCAACTATCAAGCAACAATGGGGTAAGATGGGTCTTTCTGTAGACTACTCTCGTGAGCGTTTCACACTTGACGAAGGTCTTTCAAAAGCGGTTCGTAAGGTCTTTGTAGAGCTTTACAAAAAAGGCTGGATCTACCGTGGTGAATTTATCATCAACTGGGATCCGAAAGCCCGTACTGCCCTTTCTGATATCGAGGTTATTCACAAGGATGTCGAAGGTGCCTTCTACCACATGAACTACATGTTGGAAGACGGTTCACGTGCCCTTGAAGTAGCAACGACACGTCCTGAGACTATGTTTGGGGATACTGCCGTAGCGGTTAACCCAAATGATGACCGTTACAAAGACTTGATTGGTAAAAATGTTATCTTGCCAATCTTGAATAAACCAATTCCAATCGTTGGAGACGAACACGCAGACCCTGAATTTGGTACTGGTGTGGTTAAAATCACACCTGCCCACGACCCTAATGACTTCTTGGTTGGTCAACGTCATAACTTGCCACAAGTCAACGTTATGAATGATGATGGTACCATGAATGAATTGGCTGACGAATTCAACGGTATGGACCGCTTTGAAGCACGTAAGGCTGTTGTTAAGAAATTGGAAGAAATCGGTGCCCTTGTCGAAATTGAAAAAATGACTCACTCAGTTGGTCACTCAGAGCGTACAGGTGTGCCCGTTGAGCCACGTTTGTCTACCCAATGGTTTGTTAAGATGGATCAATTGGCTAAGAATGCTATCGCAAACCAAGACACAGACGACAAGGTTGATTTCTACCCACCTCGTTTCAACGATACCTTCCTTCAATGGATGGAAAATGTCCATGACTGGGTAATCTCTCGTCAGCTCTGGTGGGGTCACCAAATCCCTGCTTGGTACAATGCTGAGGGTGAAATGTACGTTGGCGAAGAAGCACCAGAAGGTGACGGATGGAAACAAGACGAAGATGTCTTGGATACTTGGTTTAGTTCGGCCCTCTGGCCATTCTCAACTATGGGCTGGCCTGATGTCGACTCAGAAGACTTCAAACGTTACTTCCCAACGTCAACCTTGGTAACAGGTTACGATATCATCTTCTTCTGGGTGTCTCGTATGATCTTCCAATCATTGGAATTCACAGGACGCCAACCATTTAAGAATGTCCTTATCCACGGTCTTATCCGTGACGAGCAAGGGCGTAAGATGTCTAAGTCACTCGGTAACGGTATTGATCCAATGGATGTTATCGAGAAATATGGTGCCGATGCCCTTCGTTGGTTCCTTTCAAACGGTTCTGCACCAGGTCAAGACGTGCGCTTCTCTTACGAGAAAATGGATGCGTCTTGGAACTTCATTAACAAGATTTGGAATATCTCTCGCTATATCCTCATGAACAATGAAGGGTTGACCCTGGATGCGGCGCGTGAAAATGTAGCTAAAGTGGCTGCTGGTCAAGCAGGTAATGTCACAGACCGCTGGATTCTCCACAACCTTAACGAAACTATCGGAAAAGTCACTGAAAACTTTGATAAGTTTGAATTCGGTGTGGCTGGTCACATCCTCTACAACTTCATCTGGGACGAGTTTGCGGACTGGTATGTTGAGTTGACCAAGGAAGTGCTTTATAGCGACAACGAGGACGAAAAAGTCATCACACGTTCTGTTCTTCTTTATACCTTGGATCAAATCTTGCGTCTCCTTCACCCAATCATGCCATTCGTAACCGAAGAAATCTATGGCCAAATCTCTGAAGGAACGATCGTGACTGCTGAATACCCAGTGGTTCGTCCAGAATTTGAAAACGAAGAAGCAGCAGCCGGCGTTGAAGCTCTTAAAGACGTGATTCGCTCAGTACGTAACTCACGTGCAGAAGTGAACGTAGCACCAAGCAAGCCAATCACTATTTTGATTAAGACAAGTGACAGCAAGCTCGATGCCTTCTTCAATGACAACGTCAACTACATCAAACGCTTCACAAACCCAGAACACTTGGAAATTGCAGCAGAAGTAGAAGTACCTGACTTGGTTATGTCAAGCATCATCACAGGTGCAGAAATCTACTTGCCACTCGCTGACCTTCTCAATGTTGAAGAAGAATTGGCTCGTCTTGAAAAAGAATTGGCCAAATGGCAAAAAGAACTCGACATGGTTGGTAAGAAACTTAGCAACGAACGCTTCGTAGCCAATGCCAAACCAGAAGTCGTCCAAAAAGAACGTGACAAACAAGAAGATTACCAAGCCAAGTACGACGCAACCGTAGCACGGATTGATGAGATGAAGAAACTCGTTAAATAAACATAGATACACGGCGGAATGCCGTGTTTTTTTGGTATAATGAAATCAAATATACATTAAAAGAGGGATGAAGTTATGCCTTATGAAGTAGGCGGGAGAGCGGATAAACAAGGTAATAAATATGAATTTAATTGGATTGTTTTAAAATTTATTGACATTATCTCAGAAAAAATTGATGCTATAAAAATTGAACCAATTGGTCCTGAAGCTGATTGTGTAGATATTTTAGTAAGATATAGAAATGGGAATACAGAGGCACAGCAATGCAAAGGAAGAAATGCTAGTAAAGAAAATTGGTCTCTTGCAGATTTAAATCAAAAAGGAATTCTTAATAGTTGGAGAAGACATTTAGAAAGAGACCCAAAAGTAAAGGTTGCACTAGTTAGTCCACTGCCGTTTACAAGTTTCTCAGATTTGATTTATAGGGCTAAAACTAATGATGATGTTCGGTATTTTATTGAATATCAAGTTGAAACATCTTCAGTAATTAGCAACCTATTGAATAATTATATTAATTATCTAGGATTTTCTAAGGAAAATGATATTCCAAAAATTATAAATTTTTTAAGTAGAACGGTGATTAGACAAGAGCCATCTCCAGAAAATGAAGAATTTATAAAAGATATGATAAGTCAATATTTTATTGGGGATGCTACAAGCATAAAGTCAAAATTCATTAATTTAATTTTTAATGGAGAAATTTATGGAAGATGGTTTTCATTTAAGGATTTAGAGAAATTTATTAAAAATGAGAAAATTGAATTCAGAAATTTAGCACGTGATGATAGGATAATTCCTAGAATACATATTTTAAATGATGAGTATAAAAATAGCTTTAAAACATTGGATTCGGGTCTAAAAATTCGCACACAATTTGATGAATGTAAGAAATATATTCAAGAAGGAAAGTCAATTATCATTCACGGGAAAGCTGGGAATGGTAAAAGTGGTTTAACAGAAAATATTATTGATTGGTGTAATAAAAGTAATATTTTACACTTAGATTTAAAACTAGATTGTTATATTCCTGAGGGTACAGCACAAGAATGGGGGGAGAAGTTAGGATTTCCTGCTAGCATAAGTTATTGTTTGAACGCTTTTTCTAAAGAGGATAATACTGTTCTCATATTAGATCAACTAGATGCATTAAGATGGACAGCAAAAAATTCTAAAAGTTCACTTGCGACTTGTTTGGAGTTGATTCGAGAGATACGGAACCTTAATTCGGAAAGAGAAAATAAAATCTCAATTATTTTTGTTTGCAGAACTTATGATTTAGAAAATGATAACGGAATTAAGGCGTTATTTGAAAATAAATCGAAAGATGATACTGAATCTTGGCATAAAGTTGAAGTTAATGAATTATTGGAAAATGAGGTTGAGGAAATTTTAGGAAGTAAATACCATAGCTTTCCAAATAAATTAAAACAGTTACTAAGAACTCCCAGCAATCTCTACATATGGGAACAAATTAATAATAAAGAGGAGTACTATCAAATAACAAGTACATATAATCTAGTAGATAAATGGTGGAGAGATTTATCAGAGAAGTGTCACGATGCTAGCCTCATTGAAGATAATCTGAGTGATTTAAAAGAAAAATTTGTAAAACTATTTACGGATACAGGTGAAACTGTATTTAGCAAGAGAAGACTACCGGGTAATGAGAGGGCTTTGCGTTATCTAACTAGTCAAGGGATGTTAACAGAACATTCCAACAAAGTTTCTTTTGTTCATCAGTCATTCCTAGATTGTTTTGTTGCAGAGCGAATGATTCTTGATTACTATACTAATTCTGATGTAAACGACATTCTTGGAAATAAAACACAACAGAATCCAACAAGACGATATCAATTTCAGATTTTTCTTCAATCATTGTTAGAGGAATCAGAAAAAGATTTTTTAAATTTTGGAACTAGATTAATAAAGAGTGATAATGTCAGGTTTAATTTCAAATATGTTTTCTTTGAAATCTTAGGAAGTATTCAAGAACCGTCTCAAAAGATTTTAAATTATATAGCAGAGCTGATTCAAGAAACAGAGTATAGAAATCATTTGTGTCAAACAGTAATTAGTGGTCGTCCAGCATATGTTAATTTTTTAATAAAAAAGAATGTGTTGCAACAATTTTTAGATATCAATAAATCATTAGTAATTAATTTATTAAGTAGTATTTCTCCAGAATATACAACTGAAACAACTCAATTTATAAAGGATTCTATAGAAAATTCTACCGATAAGAGCGAATGGCGTAGTTGTTTTTTTAGTGACTATAATAATGACTCTGAATACTTTTTTTATCTAAGATTACAATATTGGAGTGATTTTATTGGAAATATAGAATTCTATGATAATTACTATAAAAATCTGAATTATTATAAAATTAAAATGATTTGCTTATTACTTGACAAATTTCAAGACTCTGAGAATAGTAATAGATTTTATAGTGAATCAACGGAATTCGATGAAGAGTCCCATAATTACATAGATAAAAATTGTATACAAATCGTCCAAGTATTATTGCCTTATCTTAAAAGATATTCCGAGAATAATTCTACTAAATATAATATAGCTTTGAAAGAACGCGATAGCTTACAAAGATATTACCTTCATTTGTTAAATGAAGCAAATAAATGTCTAATTTCGAAACATCCTGAGATATTTTGGAAAACTTATAGTAATTATATGGGAAAGGGTGACTATCTCTACAATGAAGTTATTTTAGATGCAATGTATTACTTGTCCTCAAATCATTTTGATATTTGTATTGAATATTTGCTGGCTGATTTTGATAAAACACTCTTTGAAAAATCTCAAGGCCATTCAAGTAAATTATTTTTAGCCAAACGATTGATTTCAAAAGTTTCACAGAGCTGTTCGTTAGAAATGTATAATAAACTTGAAGAACAAATTATTCATTATGTTTCACCTGAGGCTAAACAAAGACTAGCAAGAAGAATTGAAAGAAATAAATCTCAAGATGATTACAGGGTTTATTGGCCATTTTGGGGAAGTTTACAATATGAATTACTATCAGTTTTACCGAAAGAAAGGATAAGTAAAGAAGCTATCGAATTATTAAAGGTATTAGAACGATCTAATAGTTTTTCTGATTCTTTTTATGACTCACATTGTGGAAGTGTAGTTTCTCCATTACAAGGTAAGAATATTTCTGCTAAATCTTGGAGAAATATTCTCATCAGCCCAAAAGGTGAGACAAAATGTAGATGGAATAGTGAGAGAAACATATTTATTGAGTCTTCTCCTAGAGAATTGGCTACTGATTTTAGAAGTACTGTTTCTAAAAATCCTAAAGAGTACGTTTCTTTATTTTTAAACTTATCGTCTAATCATAAAATCAATGAACATTATATAGATGGTCTACTGGGGGGGATTGTAGACTTAGAAAAAATTCCAGATACTGTTTTAAGTGATCTTGAATTCATACTATTAAATTTTGTAAATGAAAATAATTGGGAGAATCTTTATTATTTTTTCCGAGTCATAGAGAAACACGCAAACATAGAATGGTCCGAGAAAGTTTTGAAAAGGCTTAATTATTATCTTAAGAAAACTGATTTAGATGCTCTTGATAAATTTAACGAGAATCAAACTATGGAAAATTATTTACAACAGTCATACTCAACTTTAAGAGGTCATGGAATACATGCTTTAACAAAACTAATAGAAAATTCACCAACAAACATTTCGTACTTCAAAAATACTATCATTTCACTTGCTAATGATAAGACCGATCACATACGCTTAAATGCTATTTTTCTTCTGTATATAATTTTGGATTTAGATAAGGATTTTGCTAGAGAGTTATTTAGAGGGATTTTTACGGATGAAAAGATGTTAGCTCATTGGCATAGTAACTACATTTTGTATAGACTATACGAAGATGAGAAAGAACAAATTCAATGTCTATTGCAGTTAGCTTTTGATTCAAAAGATACATTACTTGTAAAAAATGCTTCATGCCTGATTACAGAAATTTACTTAAATAAAGGAGATATGGAATCAACTGTATATAGTGGAAGTGGACTTCAAGTAGAAAGTATTTGTCAGATGGCTATTAAGTATTTAAAGGTAAAGAACCATGAAGACAAATCAAAGAAGATTATACTGAATTATTTAGGTAAGAATGTTACAAATTTAGAAAAAATTTTACCACAACTATTCAGGGATGATTTATTAGATATTAAAGAAGATAAGGATTTAATATTTAATCTACTAACTTCTGAATATAGAGATAAATTATATTATTATTTTTTAGAATCTCTTGAAAAACAAGAATCAATTTCAGAATATGAAAACATCATTTTTGAAACAGTATGCAATATTGTGAGTAAAACTAATAAATTGAAATTAGAACCATATTATTATAGACGAATAGAAGAATATCTTTCTAGATTGATGATGCAACTTTACGATAAACATATGGGGGACGATATTGCTGATAGGTGTTTAGATATTATTGATCAAATGTTTGAAAATGAGTTTGGTAGCTCACGAACTCTGATTGAAGAATTGATGAATAAATAAAAAATGCTGAATCTCTGTTCTCAATGAATTATTCATGTTATACTAGAAAAGTCAATATTTTAGAAAGTAGGTTACTACATGACAAATTCTGTAAGTTCGAACCGACCTGAGAAGTACAACATTGTAGTTTCTTTCTCAGATGTTGAAAAATAGAGTTATAGTTTGAACAAACCAATGAATATGATAGGTATGGTTGTCAGTCTGATTGTTTAAATGATTCAAATTTATATTTTGCTAATCGTGGGACCTTATCCGCCTCTATGTATGTGGTGACATAAGAATTTTTTATGACAACTTCTTTGAATAGTCTCTTATTTTGAAAAAATAGAATTTTTTGGGCTGTAAAATGAAATTGTGATTAAGATAAATATTTGACTATTTTTTACAAGCCCAACTTTCAGTGTTGAGCTTGTTTTTTCATATTCAAAAAGGTTCGTATAGGGCTCTTAATTTTTCAAAAGAATTTACTGAAAACTCTTGAAATTCAAGAAAAAAGGAGTAGACTAATAGGTGATTAAACCTAGGAGGCAAGTCGTGAAATACTACGTTCAATTCATGTTGATTTGTTTGTTTGCTGTTATTGGTGAAGCTATTTCAACATTTTTCAAATTACCTATTCCTGGAAGCATTATTGGCCTATTCTTGCTTCTTATTGCTCTTCAGCTTAAGTGGATTCGTCTACGTCATATTCATGCAGTAGCAGAGTTTTTGATTGCCAATATGACTATTCTATTTTTGCCAGCAGGTGTCGGTATTATGGAACGATGGAATGCTATTTCAGCTAATATTGTCCCTATTATTTTGATTATTATGGGAGCCTTGGTTCTTAATATTGTAGTGATTGCAGTAGTTGTCGGTTTCATCAAAAAACATTTTGAAGGTGATTACGAGGAGGTTAAACGTGGCTAATTTTTTTAATACACCCTTGTTTGGGCTAACACTTTCTGTACTAGCTTACACAATAGGGCTTTTGATTTATCGCCGTTTTCCTAATCCTTTGACAACGCCTCTCCTTGTATCGACTGCCTTGATTATCGTCATTTTGCATTATACAGGTATTTCCTACAAGGATTACTATGTAGGTGGTTCTTATCTTAACAGTTTGATTATACCTTCAACAGTTGCGCTAGCAGTTCCTTTTTATAAAAATCTACACCTCATGCGCCATCACTATAAGAGTATTCTAATTGGATCAACGGTTGCCTGTGTTCTAAATACGAGTTATACGGCCTTGATTGCTAAGCTTTTTGGGATGGATTATTTCTTAGCCATTTCTCTCTTTCCTAAGTCTGTAACAACTGCCATGGCTGTAGGGATTTCGGAAAAAATGCAGGGGATTACGACAGTAACCTTGGTTGTCGTTGTTATTACGGGTATTTTAACCTCTGTCTTGGGTCCTGTCTTCTTAAAAATGATTGGCATTAAAGATCCAGTTGCTATCGGACTTTCACTCGGAGGAACTGGACACGCCGTAGGTACCGGAGCTGCCTTCAGATATGGTCAGGTTGCAGGTGCCATGGGTGGTCTTTCAATTGCTGTAACAGGGATTCTATATGTCTTTATTAGTCCTATTGTGGCAAGTTTGATTCTGAAATAAAAAATTAAGGTTTGGATAGGTTTTCCAAGCCTTTTTAGCTGTGAAAAACAAGCAAAATCTGACCTTTTATGTTATAATTAAAGTTATGAATTATGGAGATTATATCTGGGATTTGGGTGGTACCTTGTTGGATAATTACCAGGTATCAACCCAAGCCTTTCTAGCAACTTTAGAACAATTTGAGCGTACAGCAGAACCTCAAGCAGTCTATGATGCCCTTAAGGTATCAACGAGCACTGCCATTGCTATGTTTGCGCCTGATATAGCTGATTTTCGAACCCTATATAAGCAAGAGGAAGCCAAGCATTTACAGGAACCTGTTCTTTTTGAAGGTGCTAAGGCTGTCCTAGCTAAGATTGTGGCTGAGGGTGGGCGTAATTTTTTGGTTAGCCACCGTAATCACTTGGTGCTAGAAATCCTTGGCAAAGCAGAAATTGCCTCTTATTTTACAGAGGTTGTAACTTCTGAAAGTGGCTTTGCTAGAAAGCCGAGTCCAGATAGTTTCCTTTATTTAATTAAAAAATACGATATTAAACACGGCTTGGTCATTGGTGACCGCCAGATAGATATAGAGGCAGGAAAAGCAGCGGGTCTGGATACCTTGCTTGTTGACGGCCATAAATCATTATTGGAGATTGTGACATAAATGACTGATGAATTAAAAAATCTTGAAGAAAAAGCGCAAGAATATGATGCCAGCCAGATTCAAGTCCTAGAGGGTCTTGAAGCGGTACGTATGCGCCCAGGTATGTATATTGGATCAACCTCAAAAGAAGGGTTGCATCATTTGGTATGGGAGATTGTCGATAACTCAATCGATGAGGCCTTGGCTGGTTTCGCCACTCATATTCAGGTCTTTATTGAGCCGGACAATTCTATCACGGTTGTCGATGATGGTCGTGGTATTCCAGTCGATATCCAAGAAAAAACTGGTCGTCCTGCAGTTGAAACTGTCTTTACGGTACTTCACGCTGGTGGTAAATTCGGCGGAGGCGGTTATAAGGTCTCTGGTGGATTGCACGGGGTTGGTTCTTCGGTCGTTAATGCTCTCTCAACACAACTTGATGTTAAGGTTTATAAAAATGGCCATATCCACTTCCAAGAGTATAAACGTGGGGTCGTGGTAGCAGATTTAGCAGTAATTGGTGAAACAGAGAAACATGGTACGACTGTTCACTTTACGCCAGACCCAGAGATTTTCCAAGAGACAACCGAGTTTGATTTTGGAAAATTGGCTAAACGTATCCAAGAGCTAGCCTTTTTGAACAAGGGGCTCCGTATCTCTATCACAGATAAGCGTGAAGGTCTCGAACAAGAGAAACATTATCACTACGAAGGTGGTATCACATCTTATGTGAAGTACATCAATGAAAACAAGGATGTTATCTTTGATGAACCTATCTACACTGATGGTGAAATGGATGGTATTTCGGTTGAAGTTGCTATGCAATACACGACTGGCTATCATGAAACGGTGATGAGTTTTGCCAACAACATTCACACCCATGAAGGTGGTACCCACGAACAAGGTTTCCGTACAGCCCTAACGCGTGTCATTAATGACTATGCGCGTCAGAATAAGATTCTCAAAGAAAAAGATGATAATTTGACTGGGGATGATGTTCGTGAAGGATTGACTGCTATCATTTCTGTCAAGCATCCAAACCCACAGTTTGAAGGTCAAACCAAGACCAAGCTCGGAAACTCTGAAGTGGTTAAGATTACCAATCGCCTCTTCAGTGAGGCTCTGAGTCGCTTCCTTTTGGAAAATCCTGCCATCGCTAAGAAGATTGTTGAAAAAGGAATTTTGGCTTCTAAGGCTCGTATCGCCGCTAAGCGTGCCCGTGAAGTGACACGTAAGAAGTCAGGTCTTGAAATTTCTAACCTTCCAGGGAAGTTGGCAGACTGTTCATCAAATAATGCCGAAATGAACGAGCTTTTCATTGTCGAAGGGGACTCAGCCGGTGGTTCTGCTAAATCAGGTCGTAACCGTGAATTCCAAGCTATTCTGCCAATTCGAGGTAAGATTTTGAACGTTGAAAAGGCTAGCATGGATAAGATTCTAGCCAATGAAGAAATTCGTTCTCTCTTCACAGCTATGGGAACAGGTTTTGGAGCTGAATTCGATGTCAGCAAGGCACGTTACCACAAGTTGGTAATTATGACCGATGCCGATGTCGATGGGGCTCACATCCGTACCCTGCTTCTGACTTTGATTTACCGCTTTATGCGTCCAGTCTTGGAATCAGGTTATGTCTACATTGCACAACCACCAATTTATGGGGTTAAGGTTGGTTCTGAGATTAAAGAATATATCCAACCTGGTGCAGATCAAGAAGACAAATTGCGTGCTGCACTTGAAAAGTATAGTGTGGGACGTTCAAAACCTACGGTACAACGTTATAAAGGTTTGGGTGAAATGGATGACCACCAACTTTGGGAAACTACCATGGACCCTGAAAATCGTTTGATGGCACGTGTTTCTGTGGACGATGCTGCGGAGGCAGATAAGATTTTCGATATGCTGATGGGAGACAAGGTTGAACCTCGCCGCGAATTTATCGAAGAAAATGCCGTTTACAGTACTCTAGATATCTAATATTCTTTTAAAAAAGGATGCAATGCTAGGATAACTATGATATAATCGTAATGTTATTCTACATTTATGAACATAATAGACGATTAAGGAGAAACTATGTCTAGCGGAATTGTTTTACTGATTGTAGTGGTAGTTATACTCGTAATTATCGCTTACTTAATCGGTATTCTTATTAGAAAACGAAATGATTCGCGGATTGCAGAGCTTGAAGAGCGCAAGCAAAGCTTGTTTGACTTGCCAGTTAATGAAGAAATTGAAGAAGTCAAAAAGCTTCACTTGATTGGACAAAGTCAAACAACCTTCCGTGAATGGAATCAGAAATGGGTAGATATCTCAACAAACTCATTTACAGATATTGAGAATCATATTTTCGAAGCTGAAAATATGAATGATACTTTCCATTTCTTCAAGGCTAGTGGTGAAATCAATAACATTGAGAGTCAGTTGGATCTTGTGGAAGAAGACATCAAGTCTATTCGCGAAGCGCTCTCAACCTTGAAAGAACAAGAAGAAAAGAACAGTGCTCGCGTTAAGCATGCATTAGACTTGTACGAAGAGTTGCAAAACTCAATCGAGGAAAACTCTGATAATTTCGGTTCTACCATGACCGAAATCAATAAACAGCTTAAAAACATTGAAGCTGAGTTTGCAGAATTCGTGACGCTTAACTCATCAGGTGACCCTATTGAGGCATCAAGTATTTTGGATCGTGCAGAAGAACACACTATTGCATTGGGTCAAATTTCAGAGAAGATTCCTGCGATTGTAGCTAAGTTGGAAGATGATTTCCCAGATCAGTTAGATGATTTGGAATCTGGCTATCGCAAGTTGATTGAGCAAAATTATCACTTCCCTGAAAAAAATATCGAACGTCGCTTCCAAGAAATTCGTGAAGCTATCCGTTCTAACTCAAGTGAATTGGTTTCTCTTGATTTGGACCGTGCGGAAGAAGAAAACGTTGAGATTCAAGATAAAATTAACAACTTGTATAGTATTTTCGAACGTGAAATTGCCTCATACAAGGTTGTTATGCGTCATAAGAAAATCTTGCCAGACTATCTTAAACACGCTAAAGAAAACAACAAGAAACTTCAAGAAGAGCTTGAGCGTCTCATGTTGACTTATATCTTCGATGAAACTTATGCAGCAGATGTTCGTAGCTTTGCATCTGATATTTCAGGTGTGGAGACAGCTGTTCTTCCAACTCTTGAAAACTTTGAAACTCAGGTGAAACCTTTCTCAGAACTTGAAAAGATCTTTGAAAAGAGTCTCAATACCTTGTCTGCTGTTGAAAATGGTCAGGTTGAGGTCTTTGAAAATCTTCAGGCTATTGAGAAAAACGAAGCTAAGGCACGTGAAGAGCTTGATATTTATGTTAATAAATTGCATGTTATCAAGCGTTACATGGAAAAACGTAACCTGCCAGGTATTCCTCAATCCTTCTTGAGTGTCTTCTTCTCAACAAGTGCTCAAATTGAGGCACTTATGGATGAACTCAGCCGTGGACGTATCAATATCGATGCGGTAATGCGTTTGACAGAAACATCTAAAAATTCCATTGATCATTTGGAAGAGACTGCCTACTTGGTTGTTCAAAATGCAACCTTGACTGAGCAACTCTTGCAATACTCAAACCGCTACCGTTCATTTGAACCTGCTGTTCAAAGCAGCTTTGAGCATGCGCTTAAGTTGTTTGAAGTTGATCATGATTATGATGCATCTTTGGAAGAAATCTCTTATGCCTTGGAAACAGTTGAACCAGGTGTGACAGATCGTTTTGTATCATCTTACGAGAAGACACGCGAACAAATTCGTATGTAAGAGAAAGATTCTGGACTAGGGTCCAGAATTTTTTGTAAGGTCCGTTTTTCATTTCATATTAAAATTAAATCTAGTGAAGGCTTAGATAGGCATCAAAGAATCGAGGTAATTATGTCAGAAGTTAAAGGTTTATTAGTTATGGACGTAGATTCAACGCTAGTCCAAGAAGAAGTTATCGATTTATTGGGAGAAGAAGCAGGCGTTGGTCAAGAAGTTGCTGAAATCACAGAGCGTGCCATGCGTGGAGAATTGGATTTTAGACAGGCCTTAAATGAGCGTGTAGCGACCCTCAAGGGATTGCCAGAGAGTATATTTGATAAGGTCTATGCTCGTATTCATTTCAACAAAGGAGCCAAGAAACTTGTGGATGAACTTCACGCCCGTGGCTTTAAGGTAGGCTTGGTTTCTGGAGGCTTCCATGAGACTGTGGATAGACTAGCAGCTGAAGCAGGAATCGATTATGTCAAGGCTAATCACCTAGAGGTGGTTGATGGTGTCTTAACTGGTAAGGTTTATGGTGAGATTGTTACCAAAGATGTCAAGGTAGCCAAACTCAAAGATTGGGCAGCAGAAAATGGTCTCGAACTCTCGCAAACCATTGCAATGGGTGACGGTGCCAATGATTTACCTATGATTAAGACAGCTGGTATTGGTATCGCCTTTTGTGCCAAACCAATTGTTCGTGAACAAGCTCCCTACCAAATCACAGAACCAGATTTGTATAAGGTAATTAAGATTTTGGATGAGGTCAAGAAATAGTAGATATATAAATAGTCCTTTGGATGATTCCAAAGGACTATTTGTATAACAAAAAAAGCACCGATTCGGTGCCACTTTCTCAAGTTGAATACGGACTAAGCCTTATTTTAACTTTGCTGTATTGTTTCGAATGGTTTCACCCTCTCTTTGTAACGATTTTTGGTTGACTTCTCCTCAAACTCATCCTATCATAGAGGAGTCTAGTATTGAAATGGGGGAAGAGACATGTTATACGAATATCCAGCGATTTTTCACACGATTGAGGAAGGTTATCAAATTAGTTTTCCTGACTTTGGTCGTAGCATTAGGGCAGATTCTTTGCCTCTTGCCATGACGAAAGCATCTGTGTTTTTATCACATATTATTAAAGGGTATGAAGATAAGCCTTTACCTGAGCCGACTGCGGTTAGCAGTATTCCTAATGAGGAAGAACTCGTCGTGTTGATTCAAACAGAGCTTGATTAAGACTAAAAAACTCTCGGAAGATTAATTCCCGAGAGTTTTAGGTTTTATTGGCTACATAGACGCCCAGGACGACTAAAATGCCTGCAAAAATTTGTAGCTGCGAGAAGGGTTCTCCTAAGACGACAACAGCAGCTAGAATTGAGATAATGGTCGAAATCCCAATAAAGGATGCTGTTCGGTTGACCCCGATATTTGCGATGGCAAAATTTGAAAGCAGATAGCCCAGAACACTGCATCCCAAGCCTTGATAAATGATAGTGATAGTGAATTTTGGATTGCTCACAGGGAGAAGCAAGAGCTCTTTCAAATCACCTGCTAGAAAGCCTTGGCTGAGTGCAAAGAGTCCAAATGTCAGACAACCACTGGCAAGCATAAAGTAGGTAATCTCAAGGCTACTGAATTGACTGGCTCTTTCGACATCAACGCAATAGAGGGCGTAGGAGACAACTGCTAGACCTAGAATCAAGTAGCCCACAAGGGAGAAGTGGGTAGAACCGCCAGCAGCAAAGACAGCTATGATGATACCGATGAGGGTTGTGATGACACCGACCACCTGCCAACGGCTGGGCCATTCTTTTAAAATAAGGCTAGACATGATAAGGGCAACGACTGGGATGCAGGCAAGAAAGGCTCCACTTTCAGAAGCCGTCGTCATACGAATGCCAATGGTTTCACAGATAAAATAGATTATCGGATTGAGGATGGCAATACGTGTCAGGGGTTTAAGATTTCTACCGTTCATGTTTATCCGACGTCGACTGATGAGAAAATAGAGGTTGATAAAAAGGAAGGCTGTGACAAAGCGCCAAGAGATTAAAGCCAGGTCACTGACCTGTGCTGTAATAGATTTAGTAAAGATAAAACTGAGACCAAAGAGAATTTCACAAGTCGCTGCAGCCAGACATCCCAAGATGATTTTATTTTTCATTGTCTCACCTCCTGAATTTGGATTTCCACGCCTATTATAGCACTTTCAGGAAGCGTTTACATCAATCTAAATCTAAAAAATAGACTAGCAGAAGAGCTAGCCTTTTTTATCTTATTTAGTTACCAATTGAGACAGTTCCGTCTGATCCAACTTTGACATTTGTACCGTCTTGGCTATTAACTTCGACTGAGCCGTCTTGACCAACTGTTGCGCTGTTACCTTCGCTATCGTTGGCTTCGACAGTATTATTGCCGTTTGTTTTTGCTGAGTTACCGTTTCCGTCGCTGACCTCAGTTGATCCGTCTTTGTTGACTTTTACTGAAGCACTTGAATCAGTTGAAGAAGATTCTTTGGTCACCTTGCTTGATGATGTTGTTGAAGATGACGAGTCAGTTTTGTCTTTAGAGTTGCCACATGCTGCTAAGGTCAACAAGGCAAGAACTGAGACAGAGGCTAAAGTTAATTTAGAAAATGTTTTCATAATAGTCTCCCTTTTTCCTTAGTAAATTCATTTTAAATGAAAAAATGAAATTTTAAAAGCGCTTCCAGTTATTTTTAATCAACTGTAATCCCTCGGTAATATCCGTGTTGTACAAGGCTAATCTATTGGAAAATAAGAGCTACAAGCCTTTACGCTTTTTCTTCTTTTGATAGATATTTCAAAGCGTTCAGCTCGGTACTTAGGCCTCTCTTTGTTATAATAATAAAAAATAGATTGAGGTGACATGATGTATCAAACAACAATTAAAGGTGACAAACGTTTCCATTCGCTTTCAGAGGGTTACGGAGCACCTGTAGAACTTTTTGGCTATACGGAAGATGGGGAAACACCGATGAGCTTGGTGAATATTGCCTTGGCTTCCTGTGTGACCATGTGTCTACAGAGCTATTTTGCCAAGTATCAGGGAATCGAGGAGCTTGCTATTCAGGTTGATTCCAACTATGAAGAAGGGCAGTTCACCCTTGCCATTCATTTACCTGAGGATCTGATTTTGGAAAATGAGCAAGAACTCTTGGCTTTTGTGGATAATTTTTGCCGAGTGAAGAAGCTCTTTCGTGAAGATATTCAGGTTGATATTAGCTTAGCCAAATAAGCTTACTATCCTTTATGAACTTCGTGTTATACTAGTAGATAAAGACGTGTCATTTCACTAGCTGTGGAATGAGCAACAATAGGAGGGCTTGCTATGCAAGACAAACTACATGAAATCCGAGTGTTTGAGAATTTTCAAGAAGAACTATTTGAAACGGGCCATGTCATCGTGACAACTATGGTAGTCGAGAAGTCCCTGAATTATTTTGGTAATGCTCACGGAGGCTATTTGTTTACGCTTTGTGATCAGGTCGCAGGGCTCGTAGCCATTTCAACAGGTGACTATGCGGTGACGCTTCAGTCTAATATCAATTATCTCAAGGCAGGGCATTTGTCTGACCAACTCAAGATTGAAGGTCTGTGTGTTCATAATGGTAAGACGACTAAGGTGGTGGAAGTTGTCATTACTAATCAGGAAGAGAAAATCCTTACAAGGGCTACATTTACCATGTATGTGACAGGCTCGGTCGAGGAATAGAAAAGGAGCGTTTATGTCAGATTTTCAAACCATGGATGACTTTGTGGTCTTTGTTAATGACTACCTGACACCAGACCAATTGAAAGTTCAAGCCTATTCTTATGCGTCAGACCAACAGGAGCTCTCTCTTCTTGTGACCGTTGATGATTATGAGATGATGTGTCGTTGGCATGCTGTCTGGACTTTTTCAGGGTTACACCAGGCCTTCTTTCAGTCTGTAATGGACTTGGATAACAGCTTTTCTATTGATAGTGATAGCTTGGCTATGAAAGTGCGTTTAAGGGATCAAGAGCTCTTGTTTCAAGCAAAGGGGCTTGAGATGGTGGTTGTCGATTTGCCTGAGCCCCTTTTTCGTTTAGCTGATGTGTCTTTTAACGAAGGAGGAAAGCACTTTACCTACCTTTGTGAAGATCAAAGTGTTGCAGCAGAAGATTGGGTCTTGGTTCCTATAGGTTCTGGTAATGCTGAAAAAGAAGCATTTGTGGAAAAAATTTCCTATGTCCTAGCGGACGAGGTTCCAGTTGAGCTGAAAAAACTGAAAAAGGTGATTCAAAAGTTGGATTTAGTAACCGTTCGTTATGATGTGAAGGTTGTTCGAAAGGGATTTTTGAGTTTTTCAGGGATGGCTTTTGAGGGCGAGGAACTAGGTAAGCCGACAGACTTTCTTTGGGTACCCTTTTTGGCAGAACAAGATGATTTGGCTGTTCCTACCTATGGTATTCGAATCAATGATGGCAGTCGCAAGACTTATGTAACGGCCTTGGCTGGTGAGGATGATAGTATGGAAATGATTGCTCTTGCACCAGCTACTTATGCGGTTTTTAAACTTAGAGGGCCTGCAACAGCAGCTGTTTGGGAGAGTTTTCATTATGCTAAGAAACATTTTGAAATGATTGATCAGCCAACTGTAGAGGTTTATCCACCAGGGAATCGTCAGGCTGAAGATTATGAAATGGAAGTTTGGATTCCAATAAAGGAGGAAGTATAGATGCGTCTGGATAAGTTTTTGGTTGATTGTGGTGTTGGTAGTCGCAGTCAAGTCAAGACCTTTCTCAAAAAGAAGCAAGTAACCGTAAATGGTCAGGTGGAGACGTCGCCCAAGACTCAGATTGATGAGAATCAAGACCAGATTGCTTTTCAAGGTCAAGCATTAACACACGAGACCTTTGTTTACTATCTGTTAAATAAGCCTCAGGGTGTTATTTCAGCGACGGAGGATGCCCGTCACAAGACAGTACTTGATTTACTGGATGATACAGCACGACATAAGCAGGTCTTTCCTGTTGGTCGTTTGGATATTGATACTCACGGTCTCCTGCTTTTGACAAATAATGGCGATTTAGCTCACGCTATGCTGTCTCCAAAGAAACATGTTGATAAGATTTATCAGGCTAAGGTGGATGGAATCATGGAGCAGGAGGATATTCTGGCTTTTGAAAAAGGGATTGAACTCAAAGATCACACTTGCCAACCAGCTAAACTAGAAATTGTATCCGTAGATAGGGCTGTTGGGACTAGCCTAGTTCAGATTACCATTGCTGAAGGGAAATTTCATCAGGTTAAGCGTATGGTAGCTGCTTGTGGTAAGGAAGTGACAGAGTTACAACGCCTAAGTATGGGGCCTTTAAGCCTGCCCAATGATTTAGAAGTCGGTGCTTGGCGACGTTTGACCGAGGAGGAGTTGGAAGCTTTAACGGTTTTTGGAATTCCTTTGGCTTAAGCTAGTCTAAGAGTTGCGAAATAGGCAGATTTTTGTTACTATTATTGTGAAATAATAGAAGAAAAAACGAGGTAAATTCAAGTGGCATTTGGAGATAACGGACCACGTAAGAAATCATTTTTTGAACGTCTAACAGTATTGGTCGTTTTGATTATGCTATTAGTAACAGTTGGGGCATTGATTTTCCAAGCAGTCGCAGCTGTCCTTTAAGACGCTATCAAGCGTTTTTTTGTGTATGTCGGAAATTCTTTCGTTTGTGATTGAATTTGTACATGGCATACAAATCAGAAAGAGAGAAATATAGATGAGTATGTTTTTAGATACAGCCAAGATTAGTGTCAAAGCTGGTCGTGGTGGAGACGGGATGGTTGCCTTCCGTCGTGAGAAATATGTACCCAATGGCGGTCCTTGGGGCGGTGACGGTGGTAAGGGTGGCTCAGTCATTTTCAAGGTTGACGAAGGCTTGCGTACCCTTATGGATTTCCGTTATAATCGTAAATTCAAGGCTAAGAATGGCGAAAAAGGGATGACCAAGGGAATGCACGGACGAGGTGCTGAAGACCTCATCGTTAGCATCCCACCTGGTACGACAGTTCGTGATGCTGAGACCGGTAAGGTCATTACTGATATGGTTGAGGATGGCCAAGAGTTTGTCATTGCTCACGGTGGACGTGGTGGACGTGGAAATATCCGTTTTGCGACACCTCGTAACCCTGCTCCTGAAATCGCTGAAAATGGTGAACCAGGTGAAGAGCGTGAACTTCAATTGGAATTGAAGATTTTGGCTGATGTTGGTTTGGTTGGTTTCCCATCCGTTGGTAAATCAACGATTCTCAGTGTGGTAACAGCAGCAAAACCAAAGATTGGTGCCTATCACTTTACGACAATTGTTCCTAACTTAGGTATGGTTCGTACGAAGTCAGGTGAGAGCTTTGCCATGGCTGACCTTCCAGGATTGATTGAAGGGGCTAGCCAGGGTGTTGGTTTGGGAACACAGTTCCTTCGTCACATTGAGCGTACACGTGTTATCCTTCATGTGATTGATATGTCAGCGAGTGAAGGGCGTGATCCTTACGAGGATTATCTTCAAATTAACAAAGAGTTGGAAACTTACAACCTTCGCTTGATGGAACGTCCACAAATTATTGTTGCTAATAAGATGGACATGCCTGGGGCTGAGGAGAACTTGAAGGAGTTTAAGGAAAAATTGGCTGCTAACTATGATGAATTTGATGAGTTGCCACAAATTTTCCCAATTTCAAGTTTGGCTCACCAAGGTTTGGAAAATCTCTTGGAAGCTACTGCAGAGTTGCTTGATGAGACTGATGAATTCTTGCTTTATAGCGAAGACGATATGGAACAAGAAGAAGTTTACTACGGCTTTAACGAGGATGAACGTCCATTTGAAATTAGCCGTGACGACGATGCTTCATGGGTACTTTCTGGTGAGAAACTTGAAAAACTCTTTGTCATGACTAACATGGAACGTGACGAATCTATCATGAAATTTGCACGTCAATTGCGTGGTATGGGAGTTGATGAAGCGCTTCGTGAACGTGGTGCTAAGGATGGCGATATCGTTCGTATCGGTAACTTCGAGTTTGAGTTTGTGGATTGACGTTGAAAGACTCTCTAAGTGCTGAAGCACTTGATAGTCTACGGCAGCCGCTATGGCGGACTGCCTATCAACCTCACTAACTACGTAAAGTCGGTATAATCGACCGACTTGTGTGGCGTGGCTAAGTGTGATATAAATATCTGCTGAATACAATAAATTATTGAAATAAGAGGTTTACAATGGGAGATAAACCGATATCCTTCAGGGATAAAGATGGAAATTTTGTTTCTGCGGCCGATGTTTGGAATCCAAAGAAACTTGAAGAACTCTTTACGCGCTTAAATCCTAACCGAAAACTCCGTCTTGAGCGTGAACGCTTGGCAAGGGAAGAAGCAGCAAAACACCCTGAACTAAATGAAGAAACAGAGCAAGTCTAGCACTTGCTCTGTTTTTCTTATCCAAAATGGTAATCAAAAACAGCTACTCTAGCAAGAGTAACTGTTTTGATAATTAGGCGTTTAGAACCTTGTCCAAGAATTCTTTCAAACGTGGGTGTTGTGGGTTATCAAAGATTTGATCTGGAGTACCATCTTCGAGGAACTCACCGTCCGCAGTAAAGATTACTCGGTTGGCAACTTGACGAGCAAATCCCATTTCGTGAGTAACGATAATCATGGTCATACCTTGCTCTGCCAATTCTTTCATAACGTTAAGAACGTCTCCGACCATCTCAGGGTCAAGGGCAGAAGTCGGTTCGTCAAAGAGCATGATATCAGGATTCATTGCCAAACCACGGGCAATTGCCACACGTTGTTTTTGTCCACCTGATAGGCTATCTGGCATTGCATCTGCCTTGTCAGCAAGTCCCACACGATCAAGAAGATCCATAGCTAATTTATCAGCTTCTTCCTTATTCATACGTCCGAGTTCAACAGGTGCAAATGTCACGTTTTCAAGGACTGTCATGTGTGGGAAGAGGTTGAAATGTTGGAAGACCATCCCGATATTTTCACGGGCTTTGTCAAGATTTGTCTTAGAATCTGATAATTCATAGCCATCAACGACTACTTTACCAGATGTCACTGTTTCAAGTAGGTTAAGCGTACGAAGGAAGGTTGATTTACCTGAACCTGAAGGACCGATGATACACACAACGTCACCTTCGTAGAATTTGGCGTCAATGCCTTTAAGGACTTCATTGTCGCCGTATGATTTGTGCAAGTCCTGCACATCGATTTTCAATTCAGCCATTATTTAAGTCTCTTTTCTAGTCGTTTAGCCAATTTCGTCAAGCATGTGATGATGACCAAGTAAAGGATGGCCAAGATCGCATACATACGGAATGATTGGTAGTTACGAGCAATGATGATTTTACCAGTTTGGAAGAGTTCAACCAAACCGATAGCTGATACGATAGTCGTATCTTTCAATGAGATAACAAATTGGTTGATAAAGTTTGGCAACATCAAGCGAACCGCTTGTGGCAAGATAACCTTACGCATTGTTGTATTGTAAGGGACACCCAAGCTTCGGCTAGCTTCCATCTGACCAATAGGAACAGCTTCGATACCACCACGTACAATTTCGGCAATGTAAGCACCACCGTTAAGTGAGAGGGCAATTGTCGCTGCCACAAAGTCATTGATTGGTGACTGGTGACCAGTGATATTTTCAATCAAGTTAGGAATACCCCAGTAGATGAAGGCTGCAACGATCATCAATGGGATACCACGAACCACGTCAACAAAGACTTGCGAAATCACTCGGAGTGTCTTGTTTGGTGCAACTGCCATCATACCGAAGATAACACCGATAATCATGGCAATAGCAAATGAAAGAAGGGTCAATCCAAGGGTAATTCCAAGACCTTGGAGAAGTTGTTTGTAGTTGTTTTTAATCAAGCCTACGATGGTTGTTTCATCGGTAGCTTTTTTTGAGCTTCCTTCTTTTGATTTGTTGTTATCGAGGTATTTATTGATAATCTTATCGTAAGTACCATCTTTAACGATAGCAGCCAAACCATTGTTGAACATCTCAATCAACTCAGGGTTAGTGCCTTTTTTAACAGCAAATCCGACTTCACCAGTAGCAATACCTTCAATTGGTGTTGTAAAGTTACGTCCTTGTTGGATAGCGTATAGAAGAACGGCTTCATCATCCATAAGAGCATCGATTGAACCAGAGTTCAAGCTGTCATACATAGTAGAAGCTTCATCGTAAGCACGAACAGTAAAGCCATACTCACCAGCGTGGTCTTCCAACCATGAGTATGATGACGTACCGTTCTTAGCTCCTACAGTCTTACCTTTAAGATCCTTGTAAGATTTAACCTTACTTCCTTTGGCTACAGCCAAACGAATATTTGATGTGTAGTAAGGATCTGAGAAGTCAAAGATTTGTTTACGAGCATCAGTGATGGTCATACCAGCCATAACCGCGTCAGCTTGGCTAGATTGTACAGCATTAAGTGATGCATCGAAACCAGGGTTAGTCAATTTGACATTGAAACCTTGGTTTTTAGCAATGGCATTGATGATATCAACATCGATACCTACATATTTACCTGAACCATTTTGGTATTCGAATGGAGCAAAAGATGAGTCCATTGAGATAGTGTAGGTTTCCTTAGCAGGAGTGGCTTTTGCATTAGCATCACCAGTCAATTTAAGATCTGCTGAAGGTTTTGATGAAGAAGATTTTTCTGAGTCACCCAACCATTTGTTCATGATTTTGTCGTAGGTGCCGTCTTTCTTCATTTCCTTAAGAGCTTCGTTGAAGTCTTTGATAAGATTTTCGTGTTTTCCGCCTTTTTTAACAGCGAAAGCGAAGCTACCGATAGATTCAGGCTTAATGTTGATAGCGTAGTCTTTTCCTTGACCAATAGCGTATTTAACAACTGGTGTGTCGTCCATAGCTGCGTCAACTGAACCTGAATCCAAGCTATTGTTCATCAAATCACTAGTGTCAAAAGTTTTAACTGTGAAACCATATTTGCTAGCATTTTTATCAAGCCAAGTTTGAGCAGCGGTACCGTTTTTAACACCGACTGTTTTACCCTTCAATTGTTTGTAGTCGCTGACTTTGTCGCTGCTACGTGTGTAGATAACAATTGAAGTGTCGTAATAAGTGTCTGAGAAAGTGAAGACCTTCTTACGTGCGTCGGTAACAGTCGTACCGGCCATTAGGGCGTCTGCTTGGCCTGATTGAACAGCGTTAACGGCTGCATCGAAACCAGGGAAGGTTTGGTTAACATCCCAATTTTTACGTTTGGCAACTTCGTTGATGATATCAACGTCGATACCTTTGTAGGTCTGATCAGAATCTTTGAATTCAAATGGGGCATAGGCTGTGTCTGAAACGACTGAAATTGTTTCAGCAGATACCTTGGCTCCGAAAACAAAGAAAACTGACATGGCACTCAAGAAGAGTGTCAGAAGTTTTTTCTTCATTATAAAAAGTCTCCTTTATAAAATACCTTCCTATTCTATCAAAAAAAGGTCTTGTTATCAAACTTCTTGGAGTTTGATGTTAGGAAATGTAACAAGGTTCGTTAGATATGAGAGCTATCTGAGAAGAAGTTGACAAGCTTGTGTCAATTAGTTACACTGTAATCGAATACATGTAAGATTTGTTACAGGAGCTGAAAAATGAAGAAACGTATGCTTGAGAAATATACTAGCCGATATGATAAAGTTCCAAGTTGGCTGATGATTATGCTGTCCTGTTTTATTGCCTTGGGTTATTTCCTTATAAGTGGATTTCTATCAGGGATTGTTGTGGGAATTCCAATGGCTATTGTTCTTTCGTTCTTAGTATTAAATGGCAACATTCAGTTCCAGGATATACATTCGATTTACTATAAAATATTTTCAACCTTGTATTTTCAGTTGGGAGCCTTTGCCTTTACTGCCTTAGCTATCTTTTTCTGGGTTAAAGTTGTTGAAAAACGTCCCATTCGTACACTGGGATTCTTCAAGGGTCATATTTGGTTGAACCTGCTTAAGGGCTGGGGATTGGGAACCCTGCTCTTGTTAGTTAGTTTCCTTGGGACTTATTTACTTGGAGGGTTAGAATTTGTAAAAGTAGACTTTTCTCAGAGAACCCTCTTATACATACTATCCCTAATCCCTTTCTGGTTTATCCAAGGTGGAACCGAGGAACTGGTGACACGTGGATGGTTACTTCAGACGGTGACTAATAAATTGAACCTTTCCTGGGGAATTGCTATTTCAAGTTCTTTCTTTTCAATATTACACCTAGGAAACCAGGGTGTTACCGCCTTGTCTCTAATCAGTATTGTTCTAGTAGGAGTTCTTTTGGCTCTTTACATGCTCAAGACAGATAATATCTGGGGTGTCGCTGCCCTTCACGGTGCTTGGAACTTTGCGCAAGGGAATCTAGTTGGCGTGGCAGTTAGTGGACAGGATGCTGGCGGTAGCTTATTGCACTTTCAGGCCAGGTCAGGCGTGCCTGATTGGTTATCAGGTGGAGCCTTTGGTCTGGAAGGAAATCTCGTTACCTGTCTCGTACTCCTGGTAGGTATCGTCATCCTTCGTCTACAATTGAAAAAAGAAAACTTTTAAGGCTGAGTTCAAAGACTCGGTCTTTTTACTTCTGTGTTAAAATAGAAGAAAGTTTGGAAAAGGGGAAGAGATGAGAGTTAGACTTGAGCGAGGTATGATTTGTGTCCAAATTGTCTATGGACTTATATTTCTTGTCGCTTCCACCGGTCTATTCTGCTGGTTTCTTTTAGATGATTATCGTTTTGGGAACTTTGTAGACAACTGTGTTGCATTCTTCATTTTACTAATATCTCTTCATGCTCTGACTAATTTAGTTGATGGTATTGTGAGACTTAAAGGTCATAAAAAAATTTTGGAAATTAACAATGATACCTTTATTTATTATGGAAGGTTATGTGGACGAGTAACCTTTGAGATTCCGCTGTCTGAGATTGACTTGGTTATGAAGGATTGGTCAACGCCAATGGATGATGCCAAACACTCGTCGACTATATACTATATTCTAAAACGTATCGATGATTTCGGAAATATAAGGTCTTGGGAAAGAAAGAGATATAGAGTTTTATACATTTTTTTCAATGATAGTAAAAGGGCCTTGAAATATGATAAAAAACTTGGTTTTCAGACACGAAAAAAGCGAAAATACGTTGCTGAGACAAAAATGATTCACATTCCTATCGCAGAAGGAGAATTTTTCTCCGACCAAGAGATGAATGATTACATAAATGAAAGGAAAAAGAATGATAGATAGAAAAGAAGACAACCAATTCCATTTGGTTTCTAAATATGAACCTTCTGGGGATCAACCTCAGGCCATCGAAGCCTTGGTGGATAATATTGAAGGTGGTGAGAAGGCTCAAATTCTAAAGGGGGCGACAGGGACAGGTAAGACCTATACCATGAGTCAGGTCATCCAGCGCGTCAATAAACCAACCTTGGTTATCGCCCACAATAAAACTTTGGCAGGTCAGCTTTATGGAGAGTTCAAGGAGTTCTTCCCAGACAATGCTGTGGAATACTTCGTTTCCTACTATGATTTCTATCAGCCAGAGGCCTATGTACCATCATCAGATACCTATATCGAAAAAGATAGCTCTGTAAACGATGAAATTGATAAACTCCGTCACTCAGCGACATCGGCCCTCCTTGAGCGTAATGATGTTATCGTTGTGGCTTCCGTTTCTTGTATTTACGGTTTGGGTTCGCCAAAAGAATATGCCGATTCAGCGGTTAGCCTTCGTCCAGGTCAGGAAATTTCTCGAGATAAGTTGCTAAATGATCTGGTTGATATCCAGTTTGAGCGAAATGACATTGATTTCCAACGTGGGAAATTCCGTGTACGTGGTGATGTAGTCGAAATTTTCCCGGCTAGCCGTGATGAACATGCCTTTCGTGTCGAATTTTTCGGTGATGAGATTGACCGCATCTGTGAGATTGAAAGTTTGACAGGACGCAATCTCGGCGAGGTTGAGCACCTTGTTCTTTTCCCGGCGACTCACTTTATGACCAATGAAGAGCATATGGAAGAAGCCATCAAGAATATTATGGAAGAAATGGAAGCTCAGGTTAAGCAATTTGAAGCTGAGGGTAAGCTCATCGAGGCTCAACGTATCCGCCAAAGGACAGAATACGATGTTGAAATGCTTCGTGAGATGGGCTATATCAATGGTGTCGAAAACTACTCACGCCACATGGATGGTCGTAAAGAAGGCGAGCCACCGTTCACCTTGCTTGATTTCTTCCCAGAAGATTTCCTCATAATGATTGATGAAAGTCACATGACCATGGGTCAGATTAAGGGAATGTATAACGGGGACCAGGCCCGTAAGAAGATGCTGGTTGATTACGGTTTCCGTTTACCATCGGCTCTTGATAACCGTCCACTTCGACGTGAAGAATTTGAGAGCCATGTTCATCAGATTGTCTATGTGTCTGCCACTCCAGGGGACTATGAGATGGAGCAGACTGAGACTGTCGTTGAGCAAATCATCCGTCCGACAGGGCTTCTTGACCCAGAAGTCGAAGTGCGTCCAACCATGGGACAAATGGATGACCTCCTTGGTGAAATCAATGCCCGAACTGAAAAAGGCGAGCGTGTCTTTGTAACCACTTTGACTAAGAAGATGGCTGAAGACTTGACTGACTATCTCAAGGAAATGGGTGTCAAGGTCAAATACATGCACTCTGACATTAAGACTTTGGAACGTACTGAGATTATCCGTGACCTACGTTTGGGTGTCTTTGATGTTCTTATTGGGATTAACCTTCTTCGTGAAGGGATTGACGTTCCTGAAGTTAGTCTGGTTGCTATTTTGGATGCTGATAAGGAAGGTTTCCTTCGTAACGAACGTGGACTTATCCAAACGATTGGACGTGCTGCCCGAAATAGCGAAGGGCATGTTATCATGTATGCGGATAAGATTACGGAGTCTATGCAAAAAGCCATGGATGAAACAGCTCGTCGTCGTGAAATCCAGATGGCCTATAATAAGGAGCATGGCATTGTTCCACAAACGATTAAGAAAGAAATTCGTGACCTTATTTCGATTACCAAGGCTAATGAAGCAGAAGTAGCAGAGGATACTGTGGACTACAGTGCCATGAACAAGAAAGAACGCCAAGAAGCCATCAAGAAACTTCAAAAACAAATGCACGAAGCAGCAGAACTGCTTGACTTTGAATTGGCGGCTCAAATCCGTGATATGGTGCTAGAACTGAGGAGTATGGATTAGAAATACTGAGCCTTGGGTTAACACTTTAACAAGATGGGCCAGAGAAAAATTGCGGCTTTTATTGGTTTAAATTTTAACCTTATTGTATTTCTGTTGCATGCTATGGTAGGTATAAGTGATATGAATGAAGATAATCCACAAATTATTTTTGAGCCCATGTGGACTATAAAAAGAGAACTTGTTTGGATACAAATGTTTGGTTATATATTGTTTATGGCTTTCTATGCTTCTATTTATCTGCATTTGCGACATCGAGAGTCGATTAAAAACTAATTGTCAAGATTTTATTTGATTACTTACTAGAAAGGACTATCTATGTCACGTTCACAAGCTACTATTCTGACCAACATGTGTCTCATCGAAGATGACCATGGAAATATTGTCATGCAAATTCGCGACCCGAAAAGATATTCTTGGTCGGGTGCTGCCTTGCCTGGTGGTCATATTGAAGCACATGAGGGGCTAGTGGAATCAGTTATTCGTGAAGTCAAAGAAGAAACCGGTCTTACCATTAAAAATCCTAAATTGGTTGGTATGAAACATTGGTACACGACAGATGACGAGCGTTATCTCGTTTTCCTCTATAGAACTTCAGACTTTGAAGGAGATATTCACTCGACAGAGGAGGGAGAAGTCCGTTGGGTTGCCAGGGAGGATGTTCCTAAGATGGAGCTGGCCTATGACATGCTCAACCTATTGCGCGTGTTTGAAGAGGATCAACTCTCTGAACTTTTCTATCGTGAGCGTCTTGAAAATGACTTTATCCGAGAATTTTGGTAATAATATGAACTATTTATTCAGATGAATGAATAGTTTTTTTGTCTTTAAAATCAGATAAAAGAGCTTTAAATAAGTGATTTTCAGATTTTGTAATGACGGTAAAATTAATAAAAATGAAAATTACAATCAATAAAAGTTCATTTTTTCATTGACAAATGCATAATAATACATTATTATACTTACATAAGTTAATAAATATAGAAAAGAGATTGATTATGAAAACATGGAAAAAACTTTTGTTAGGATTTGCAGGGATCTTTGCTTTGACGACTTTAGCAGCTTGTTCTTCGTCGAAGGACACTTTGGAAAAGGTACAAGATAAAGGGACATTGACAGTTGCTCTTAATCCTCACTTTGCTCCTTTTGAATTCAAGACGATCCAAAATGGTAAGGATACGATTGTTGGGGCAGATGTCGAAATTGCTAAGGCTATTGCAGATGAGCTTGGTGTAAAAGTCAAATTCTCTGAAATGTCTTTTGATAATGTCTTGGCCAATGTTCAATCTGGTAAAGCAGACATCGCCATTTCCGGAATCTCAGCCACTAAAGAACGCCAGAAAATCTTTGATTTCTCAGATACCTACTATGAGTCTGAAACGGTTCTTGTTGTCAAAAAAGATGCAACAGGAACTTACAAACAAACCGGTGATTTTGCTAAAAAATCTGTAGCCGTTCAAAAAGGTTCTATTCAAGAAAATATCGCCAAAGCCAACTTGTCAGATGCTAATGTGGTATCCTTGGCGCAACCTGGTGAAGCTATCAATGAATTGAAATCTGGTCAAGTTGAAGGAGTGGTTCTTGAAAAGGCCATTGCACAAGGTTATGTAGATCAAAATAGTGATCTAGCTGTGTCATATATTGCACTCAAGTCAGATTCAAAAGATGCCTATGCCGTCGCAATGCCTAAAGGAAGCGATAAGCTAAAAGCAAAGGTTAATAAGGTTATCGCTAAACTCAAAAAAGAAGGTAAGATTGACAGCTATGTTCAAGATGCCTATGCTCTCTCTCTTAAGAGTTCTACTAAATAAGGGGTTATTATATGAAGAAATTTTGGTTTATCCTTACAGCTCTAGTCGCTACCTGCTTTCTAGTTGCTTGTAGCGGAAGTCAGGGAGTAAGTCCCAAAACGATTAAGGAAAAGAAGAAAATTGTCGTGGCAACAGAATCTGAATTTGCGCCTTTTGAGTTCAAATCGTTGGTTAACGGCAAAGATACGCTGGTTGGAGCAGATATCGAGTTGGCCAAAGCTATCGGTGAAAAACTCGGTGTAAAGGTTGAATTTTCCGTGATGTCTTTTGATAATGTTCTTGCTAACGTGCAAAGTGGTAAAGCTGATATCGCCATTGCTGGTATTTCGGTGACAGACGAACGTAAGAAGGTTTATGATTTTTCAGACAGCTACTATACGTCAGAAAATGTAGTGATTGTCAAAAAAGACAAGGTAAATGACTACACAAGCAATGATAGTCTCGCTAAACAAACGGTCGGTACGCAAAAAGGGTCTGTCCAAGAAACCGTTGCTAAGAAACAAATCCCTAAGGCAAGTGTCGTATCACTAGCTTCAAATGGTGAAATGATTAACGAACTTAAATCAGGTCAGCTTCAAGCAGTTGTACTTGAGAAGGCCATTGCAGAAGGTTATATCGCCCAAAATGATGATTTAACCCTTGCCAACTTTAATCTCAAGTCAGATGGTACAGATGCTTATGCCGTCGCAACACGTAAGGGTTCAGATGACTTGCTTAAAGAAATCAATGCCGTCATCAAAGAGACTAAGGACTCTGGAAAATTTGACCAATGGTTGAAAGAAGCATCAACCTACAAACAAAGTAAGTAAATTTAAAACTCCCGAGCACCTGAAACGAGCATGTTTCAGGTGCTTTCATCAACAGTGAAAAGTCTCGTTTGGTCCTCGCTTTACTCACTTAGGGGGAGTCTCCAAAAATTCTTAAATCTAAAATGGGGCAATACCCCATTTTTTATTGAATTCTCTGCTAAAAACGGTTATTATCAAAGTAGGTAAGTCTGTTCAATAGACAAATGACATCGTATAGAGTGCTTAAGAAAAGCAAGGAGAAACTATGAAGCTACCACGTTTTGGTGTTGAAGAATGGCTTAATGTCCATGAAAAATCTGCCATATATGATATCGCAGGAGTTTCAATTAAGGCCCTCACAATGGAAGAATTATTTGACCTGTCAGGCCTTGATAAGGACGCCTTTTTTGCCCAACTGCTAAAGAAAAAGATGGATTACGGCTGGATTGAGGGGGCACCAGAGTTCAAAACTCAGGTGGCTAGTTTATACAAGAACATGCCGGTTGATAATATCCTCCAAACCAACGGGGCAACGGGAGCGACGATGCTAGCCCTTTACGCTCTTATTGAGCCTGAAGACCATGTCATCTCCATGTATCCAACTTATCAGCAGCTCTATGACATTCCTAAGTCACTAGGAGCAGATGTGGATCTCTGGGCGGTTGAAGAGGACAAGGGGTGGTTGCCTGATTTGGACCAACTCCGTCGTCTGATTCGCCCTAATACCAAGATGATCTGTATTAACAACGCCAACAATCCTACCGGTGCCCTGATGGACGCTGCTTACCTTGAGGAGCTAGTGGCTATCGCTAAAGAAGTAGACGCCTATATCTTCTCAGATGAGGTCTATCGCAGTTTTGACCAGCCTGCGCCTTCTATTGTAGATTTGTATGAAAAGGGTATTGCCGTCAATAGTCTGTCAAAGACCTATTCCATTCCCGGTATTCGTGTGGGTTGGGTTGCTTCTAACACAGAGGTGGCGGATATTCTGCGTGACTACCGCGACTACACGATGATTTGTGCTGGTGTCTTTGATGATATGGTGGCTACCCTTGTCTTGGAAAATAAAGAAGCCATCCTAGAACGTAATCGTCAGATTGTAGAGGAAAATCTAGCTCTTATGGATACGTGGATTGCCAGGGAATCTAAGGCGTCATGGATTAGACCTGCCAGTGTTTCCACCTCTTTCGTCAAATTAGATGTGAATCGACCTATCGAAGATTTTGCTTTAGAGCTTCTTCAGGACTATGGTGTTCTTGTGGTTCCGGGTAACCGTTTTGACAAGGAGTCCCATGTTCGCATTGGTTATTGTTGTGACAAGGAAGTCCTTCAAAAGGGCTTAGAAAAATTGTCGCAATTTCTTAATAAATGTTGACAATACCACTAATTTTAAGTAAAATAAACAAGCAAAAATTATATTTATACAGGAGTTTCTTATGAAAAAACTATTCCTTGGAGCCATGGCTCTCCTTGCTGCTGTGACTTTGGTGGCATGTGGGTCAAAAAAAGACGCTTACGAATCTATTAAAGAAAATAAAAAACTTGTCGTGGCTGTCAGTCCAGACTATGCACCATTTGAGTTCAAAACTTTGGTTGACGGTAAAGACCAAGTCGTTGGTTCGGACATCAAGTTGGCACAAGCTATCGCTGATGAACTTGGGGTTAAACTCGAAGTGACAACTATGAGCTTTGACAATGTCCTTTCTAGTCTTCAAGCTGGTAAGGCTGATATTGCCATCTCTGGTATCTCAGTGACTGATGAACGTAAGAAAACCTTCGATTTCTCAGATCCTTACTACGAAACACAAAATGCTATCATTGTTCGTAAAGATCAAGAATCTACCTACTCAAGCCTAGATGCTTTCAAAGGTAAAAAAGTTGCCGTTCAAAAAGGTGCTATCGAAGAAGGGCTTGCTAAGAAACAGTTGAAAGACTCAACAGTCGTATCACTTACAGCAATGGGTGAAGCCATTAACGAAGTTAAATCTGGCCAAGTTGATGCTGTTGACCTTGAAAAACCAGTAGCAGAAGGTTACGTGGCACAAAATCCAGATTTGGCATTGGCAAGTGTAGCCCTCAAAGTTGACGATGGTGATGCTAAAGCAGTCGCTATGGCTAAAGGCAATGACAAATTGAAAGAAGCAGTAAACAAGGTTATCAAGAAATTGAAAGACAATGGTACTTACGACGAGTACATCAAGGATGCTTCTAAATACACAGCAGTTGAATAAAAGAGAGCTAGAGGATGATTCCTCTAGTTTTTTGTATGGTAAAGCCCCTGATAATCTCCAATAAGACTTAGAAAATAGTGTTGACATCAAAATTACTCAAACTTAAAAGATATTTCTTGACAGAAAAAGATCAGTCTTGTATACTTGAATAGAACGTGTAAAATGTTACATTATCTTGAGGAGGTGAATTCAATGTCAAAAACAGTAGTACGTAAAAACGAATCACTTGACGACGCTCTTCGTCGTTTCAAACGTTCTGTGACTAAAGCTGGTACTCTTCAAGAGGCTCGTAAACGTGAACATTACGAAAAACCTTCTGTAAAACGTAAACGTAAATCAGAGGCAGCTCGCAAACGTAAAAAATTCTAATTAAGAATGAAATTAACAGAAAAAAGCTTGAGTTTACTCAAGCTTTTTTCTGTTACTTCGAATAGATAAGTCTCTTGGTATAAAAAAATAAGACGTCTGATAGTTCAAGCGTCTTAAGTTTCATATGCTTTTAGGTGAACAAATAAAGATTATTTGTTTGCAAGAAGATCGCGGATTTCAGCAAGCAATTCTTCTTGTGATGGAGCTGCTGCTTCTTCAGTAGCTTCTTCTTTTTTACCGAGAGCTACAGCGTGGTTAGCAGCTTTAACAACGAAGAAGAGGGTAGTACCAACGATGATGAAGTTGATAATTGCACTCAAGAAGTTACCGTAAGCGATACCGTTCCATGACAATTTAGAGAGGTTTTCAACGTTAGCAGCTTTAACAACTGGGTTAAGGATAACTGGAGTGATAATATCACTTACAAGTGAAGTGATGATAGCGTTGAAGGCAGCTCCCATAACAACGGCTACAGCAAGATCAAGGACATTCCCCCTGAATAAAAAATCTTTAAGTTCTTTAATCATTTTGATAATGATTCCCTTCTTTTATTTATTTTTAATAGTTTATCCAATTTTGTAATTCTTGACAAGGGATTTGCTCATGAAAAATCAATTTTATTTTACTTTCATTTTTCATCGTGTTATAATTAGAAGTAATGCAATTATGGTAAGATAGGGGGCAGTTAGATGGTAATTGATAAAGCTTTAATAGAAGATATTAAGAGCAGTACCAATATCGTCGACGTGATTGGTGAAGTTGTCAGTCTTAATCGCGCAGGTCGAAATTACCTCGGTCTCTGCCCTTTCCATAAGGAGAAAACCCCCTCATTTAATGTTATCGAGGATAGGCAGTTTTATCATTGTTTTGGTTGTGGAAAGTCTGGGGATGTCTTTAAATTTTTAGAGGAATACCGTCAGATTTCTTTCCAAGAAAGTGTCAAGGTTCTGGCAGACCGCTTAGGTATTGCAGTTACGATAGATGCACCAAGACAGGCTCAGCAGCAGAATTCTCCTAATCAAGCCTTCTATGATCTTCATGAGGATGCGCTTAAGTTTTATCACGCAGTTCTGATGACGACTAAGATAGGAGAAGCAGCGCGTGCCTACCTCTATGAGCGTGGTATGACTGACGATTTACTTAAGACCTTCCAGATTGGTCTAGCCCCTGACGAACCAGATTATCTCTATCAGTCTGTATCAAAAAAATATGACGAAGAGGTACTGACAGAATCAGGTCTTTTTAATCTTTCTGAAAGTAATCGCCTTTTCGATACTTTTAAAAATCGAATCATGTTTCCGCTTAAGAATGAGTTTGGAAAGACTATCGGTTTTTCAGGGCGTGTTTGGACCAAGGACGATATTGAAAAAGGACAAGCCAAGTACAAAAATACGAGGGCTACCCGCATTTTCAATAAGTCTTACGAACTCTACCACCTCGATCAGGCTAAACCAGTGATTCAGAAGACCCATGAGGTCTATCTGATGGAGGGATTCATGGATGTCATTGCTGCCTATAGGGCTGGGCATGTTAATGCTGTGGCTTCTATGGGGACGGCGTTGACCCCTGAGCATGTTAATCGTCTTCGTAAGTTAACCAAGAAAATTGTTCTGACCTATGATGGTGATAAGGCTGGGCAAAATGCGATTGCCAAGTCTCTTGAGCTTTTATCGGATTTTCAAGTGGATATTGTTAAAATTCCAGACAATATGGACCCTGATGAATATCTACAGAAAACATCTGAAGAAGCTTTGGGTAAACTTTTGGTCGAGTCACGCATTTCAGATGTGGAATTTTGGATAGGACAGCTCAAGCCTGCTAATGTGGACAATCTTCAAGCGGAGATTGCCTATGTTGAGCAGATTGCTAAGATTATTGCCAAGTCACCTTCTGTGACGGCACAAAATTCCTACATTTCTAAGGTGGCTGACCTTTTGCCAGACTTTGATTTTTTCCAAGTCGAGCAAGCGGTCAATAACGAACGGTTGACCATGAGGAATCAGCAGACGGCTCAATTATCAGCTGCTAGTAATAGTGCTTATGAGTCTTCAGCATCAGGATTTAGAGGGACGGTCAAACTACCTTCTACACCTAAGATTACAGGTCTTCGCCGAGCGGAAAATCAACTCTTCCATCGTATGCTTAATCATCCGATGATTTTGAATGACTATCGCATGAGAGAGGAGTTTTTCTTCCAAACACCTGAGTTAGAGGAGCTTTATCATATTCTGAAGCAGGATGGTCAGATTGATACCGTAGCTTTGTCTCTACTTTCACAAGAGGTGCAGACAGCCTATTATCAGGTTTTAGAGGAGATTTTACCACCTGAAACTAGTCTTGAAGAAGTTCAGGCTATCGAAGAACGTAGAAATCATTTTTTGAGGGAACAGGACTTTCGTAAGCAAAGTAAACAAATAAGAGAATCAAGTAACCACGGTGATGTGGATGCAGCGGTGGAAGCCCTGCAGATGCTCATCGCCCAAAAACGAGATATGGAGTAACACATGGCAAAGAAAAAACAAAATACAGCATTTAACGTTCAAGTCGCTGATTTCATTCGTAACCACAAAAAAGCTGGTACAGCAATTGATGATGAAGTCACAGAAAAACTAGTTATCCCATTTGTTCTGGATGCTGATGGGATTGATGACCTTTTGGAACGTTTGACAGACGGTGGTATCTCTATCACTGATAAGGACGGAAATCCTTCATCTAAATATGTTGTTGAAGCCCCAAAACCAGAAGAGTTGACAGACGAGGAGCTTCTTGGTTCAAACTCAGCTAAGGTCAATGACCCTGTTCGTATGTACCTCAAAGAGATTGGGGTAGTGCCTCTCTTGAGTAACGAAGAAGAAAAAGAATTGGCTATCGCTGTTGAAAATGGTGACTTGGAAGCTAAACAACGTTTGGCAGAAGCCAACCTTCGTTTGGTAGTCTCAATCGCTAAACGTTATGTGGGACGTGGTATGCAGTTCTTGGATTTGATTCAAGAAGGTAACATGGGGCTTATGAAAGCCGTTGATAAATTTGACTACTCTAAAGGTTTCAAATTCTCAACTTATGCGACATGGTGGATTCGTCAAGCAATCACACGTGCTATCGCAGACCAAGCACGTACCATCCGTATCCCAGTTCACATGGTTGAAACTATTAATAAATTGGTGCGTGAGCAACGTAACCTCTTGCAAGAGTTGGGACAAGATCCAACACCTGAGCAAATCGCTGAACGTATGGAGATGACTCCAGATAAGGTTCGTGAGATCCTTAAGATTGCTCAAGAGCCAGTTTCTCTTGAAACACCTATTGGTGAAGAAGATGATAGCCATTTGGGTGACTTTATCGAGGATGAAGTTATTGAAAATCCAGTAGATTACACAACTCGTGTGGTTCTTCGTGAACAATTGGATGAAGTGCTTGATACCCTTACAGACCGTGAAGAGAATGTTCTTCGTCTCCGTTTCGGTCTTGACGATGGGAAGATGCGTACTTTGGAAGATGTTGGTAAAGTCTTCAACGTCACTCGCGAACGTATTCGTCAGATTGAAGCTAAAGCCCTTCGTAAATTGCGCCACCCAAGCCGTAGTAAACAACTTAAAGACTTTATTGAAGACTAAGATAGTAAATGGAAGGGGCCTGATTATTAGGCCCTGATTTTGGAGGAAAAGCTATGTCTGAAGTAAAATACACTGAAGCAGAAATTGAAAAAATCAAAGACCGTATCTTGGAAGCCTTAGAAATGGTCATTGATCCAGAGTTGGGGATTGATATTGTCAACCTTGGCCTCATTTACGATATCCGTTTCCAGCAAGATGGTTATACTGAAATCGATATGACCTTGACGACTATGGGATGCCCACTGGCAGACCTTTTGACAGACCAAATTTATGACGCTATGAAAGAAGTACCAGAAGTCACTAAGACTGAGGTTAAGTTGGTCTGGACACCAGCGTGGACTGTTGAAAAAATGAGTCGTTATGCCCGTATCGCCCTAGGTATTCGTTAGGAGAAATCTTATGAAAACACTGGCTATCGTTGTTCCTTGTTATAACGAGGAAGAGACTATTCATCCTTTTTTAGAGGCTTGTCAGGCAGTTGAGCGACAAATGGCCAATCAGTTGGCTTTCAACTATTACTTTGTCAATGACGGTTCAAAAGATCGCACCTTAGAAGTTCTGAGACAGGTTTCAAAACAATTTGAGAATGTTCACTATCTCTCTTTCTCTCGTAATTTTGGGAAGGAAGCAGGCTTACTGGCAGGACTTGAAGCAACCCAAGGTGACTACGTCACAGTTATGGATGCCGATCTTCAAGATCCACCTGAACTGCTCATCGAGATGTATGCCAAAATCCAAGAAGGTTACGACGTTGTCGGGACACGACGTGCAGACCGCAAGGGTGAGCCACCTATTCGTTCACTCTTTGCTAAGGCCTTCTATTGGTTGATTAATAAAGTTTCTGATACTGAAATGGTGGATGGGGCACGTGATTTCCGCTTGATGACTCGTCAAGTCGTTGATGCCATTCTTGAGCTCAAGGAAGTCAATCGCTTTTCAAAAGGCCTCTTTTCTTGGGTCGGCTTTGACGTGGCCTACGTCTCTTATGAAAATCGTGAACGTGTGGCGGGAGAGACTTCATGGTCTTTCTGGAGCCTATTGAGTTACTCACTTGATGGCTTTATCAACTTCTCAGAAGTACCCTTGAAGCTTGCCACATGGGCAGGGACCTTCTCATTCTTGATTTCTTTGGTTGGAATTATTTTCGTCATCATCAGAAAGTTGACCATTGGTGGAAGCGTAGCTGGTTGGGCGAGCCTTGTCTCTATTATCCTCTTTATAGGGGGGATTCAGCTCTTAGCGCTTGGAATCATCGGTCACTACATTTCCAAGATTTTTTTAGAAACCAAGAAACGACCAGTGTATATTGTTAAGGAGAAGGGCTAAAGAATGATTGAAGAGTTTTTAGGAGTATTTAATAATTTAAAAGGATATATTAAGAGGAATAAATTTGTTTTATCTCTTATCTTAGGTGTTTATCTTTTAGTTAATATTAACATCAGTTTAGCTGAGTACCCCTATATTGACGATATTGGTCGTCAAGTTCTGGGTTATACGGGCTTCTCTGAACATTACTCCAGATATTTGAGTGAATTTTCAGCACGTCTTATTCAAGGTGGTACTCATTTAACGGATCCTGGCCTGACAACAAATATTATCTCAGCCTTTATACTAACATTTGCAAGTACGATATTATTGTTTGTATTGTTTCCATCGAAAAAGGTTACTCCAGTTTTAGCCTTAGCCTCAACTGTAATTGGAATAAATCCTTGGTTTTTAGAGCCTTTGAGCTTTAGGTTTGACAACCCATTTATGTCACTAAGTATTTTAGTGTCAATTCTTCCTTTTATCTTTTGGGAGTCTAGAAAACTATTTAGTATATGTTCGGTTGTATGTATTTATCTTATGTGTAACTCATACCAAGCATCGTCAGGAATTTATATTCTCATGACGCTAACACTTCTCTTTTTAGAAGTAGTCTACAGTGGTAAATTGAATATAAAGAGTTTAGTATGTTCGATTTTATCCTATGTTGGTGGTATGGTTTTATATAAAATACAAATTACTATTAAGCCACCGATTTTTGCTGACCAAGGGAATATCCCAAGTTTATTACATCTTCCTAGTATTATGCTAGCAAATGCTAAAGGTTATCTGAAAAATATTTATCTTCAAAGCACAAAAGTCTGGATTCTTTTATTTCTAGTAATACTTATCTTGTTAGTATTTAATATAATTACTAGTAGCAAGCAAAAGAAAATTGTAGCTTTAGCTTTTACGTTTGCTTGGCTTGCTTTAGGAAGTATTTTGAGTTATGGAAGCTATTTAATACTTTCAGAACAATTTTATTTGTTGAGACCTAGATATGAGTACGGACTAGGAGTCTTTTCTTCGATTGTGTTAGTTGTTTCTTTGGGAATAACCAATCGAAATCAGATTATTAATGTTTTAAAATCAGTATTTTCAAGTTTACTCATCTTTTATTTCCTTGCTTTTTCATTTATTTATGTAAGCAATTTAAAGCAACAGAATAATACATTTGAAGTTCAGAGTGCTATGCTAGGAAATAGTTTGAATAAGTATTTGAATGATAAAAATAATGTGGTCAATATTAATCGTTTTGTTGCTAATTCGCCTATTTATGAAAATGCGACCTCGGTCTATCCAATGATTAGTAGTTTAATTATGCCTAATACTAATGTTTCTTGGGATATGACGATGAGATTTAATGCAATCACAAAATTTAACGTTGATTTTAAACCATTTGATGCAACAACAGTAAATTCAGAGTATAAACAATTAGAAACAACAAAAATGTATGATGTTTATACCAAAGATAATGAACTTTTTGTAGTGATGAAATGATAAATTATATTTTATGAAAGCAGATTTTTTCTGCTTTTTTTGTTAAAATGAAACTAACATTATTGGAACTACAAGGAGAAAAATATGATTCTAGTAACAGGTGCAAATGGCCAACTCGGAACTGAACTTCGTCACCTTCTTGACGAACGTAACGAAGAATATGTAGCAGTAGATGTGGCAGAAATGGACATCACAGATGCTGAAAAAGTAGACGAAGTTTTTGCGGAAGTAAAACCAACCTTGGTTTATCACTGTGCTGCTTACACAGCTGTTGATGCAGCTGAAGATGAAGGTAAAGAGCTTGACTATGCGATTAATGTGACAGGTACTGAAAATGTCGCTAAGGCTGCTGAAAAACATGGTGCAACGCTTGTTTATATTTCAACTGACTACGTTTTTGATGGTGAAAAACCAGTCGGTCAAGAGTGGGAAGTTGATGATAAACCAGATCCACAGACAGAGTATGGTCGTACAAAACGCATGGGTGAAGAGTTAGTCGAAAAATATGTGACTAACTACTACATTATCCGTACAGCTTGGGTGTTCGGTAACTACGGTAAGAACTTTGTCTTCACTATGCAAAACCTTGCTAAGACTCACAAGACACTTACAGTTGTTAATGACCAACACGGTCGTCCAACTTGGACACGTACTTTGGCAGAGTTTATGACTTATTTGGCTGAAAACCGTAAGGAATATGGTTATTATCACTTGTCAAATGATGCAGCAGAAGATACAACTTGGTATGACTTCGCGGTTGAAATCCTCAAAGATACTGATGTTGAAGTGAAACCTGTTGATTCAAGCCAATTCCCAGCTAAAGCTAAACGCCCACTTAACTCAACAATGAGTTTGGATAAGGCTAAGGCTACAGGATTTGTCATTCCAACATGGAAAGATGCTTTGAAAGAGTTCTACAAACAGGAAGTGAAGTAAGAATACGAGAAAAAGTGCTACTGTTTAGTCTTTTAGTGGATATTTTAATAGTTTTATATAGCCTCAGATGCTGGGGTGAGAATATCTGTACCAGAAGGAAAACGTGAGATAGAGGTTTCGTACCACTTTACAATTTGGGAAAAGATTTTTTTCTCCCTTTCATTAGTATATGGTATCTTTGAAACATTTTATGGTTATATAGTTCTTAAAAAGAATAATATATTAGTACTTTCTACTAATAAAAGTGTAAGAATTCAATTTTTTCGAAAAGGTCGTTATGACCTTTTTTGTGTTTTAGTGAATCGTTATGTAGGATTTTCACTTTTTAAAAAATCTATAGTATAATAAAGGGAAAAATCGTTTTGTAGGAGAAATAATGAGTTCACAAAAATATACTTTGACAAAGAATATGGATCAACAACCACTCATTTCAGAAAAAATATCTAACCAAAGTTCTATGAAAGAGAATTATATTTGGAATATGTTGGGAACTATTTCATCTTCTTTGATTTCAGTTATTCTCCTACTTTTAGCTTCCAGACTTCTTGATTCTAGAAATTCAGATATTTTTAGTATTGCATACGCACTTGGACAGCAGTTCTTTGTGTTAGGATATTTTCAAATACGTAATATGCAATCTACAGATGTTAAAGAAAGGTATTCATTTGTTTCCTACCATAATACACGTATAGTAACAATTATTATGATGTTAATAACCTCTCTTGGATATGTTTTTGTACAGGGATATGATTTATATAAAGCAATAATTATATTACTTTTAGTATTTTATCGAGCAATTGATGCCTATTCGGACGTTTTTCAGGGGTATTTTCAACAACGAAATAGATCAGATTTAGCTGGAAAGGTTCAGTTTTTTCGAAGTTGGGTCTGTATATTAGTCTTTGGGTTAAGTTTGCTCCTAACAAAATCTTTATTGCTTTCAAGTGGTATTATCTGTTTGATAAATCTATTTCTCACAGCTATACTAGATTATAGAGTTTCTATAAATAACTTTAAAGTAGATTTTCTTCCATCAATAATAAAAGATAGAAAAAATATTACCTCTATTTTGAAAGAAGCCTTTCCTTTATTTCTAAATGGTTTTTTAATTACCTATGTCTATAATGAAGCTAAGATTGATATTGACTTGCTTTTAACCCAGGGATTTTTTTCCAATGGTATTCAGAGAGACTTTAATGTGTTGTTTATGCCCGTCTTTGTTTTATCCCTTTTATTTTTCGTTTTAAGACCTTTGACGACACAGTTGTCTATTTATTGGTATGAACAGAAATATGAGTTATTTTATAAGCAAGTTCGTCTCTTGTTTGCAGCCATGACAGTTTTAGGTGTAATTATTATCGGTCTAGGTTATCTAATAGGTACAGAGATTTTAGGTTTAGTCTATGGAACATCATTGGTAGAATATAAAGTGCCTTTTGCAATTCTTCTGGCGGGAGGTATTCTTAATGTGTTGGCACTTGTTATTGATATAGTTATGACAATTTTTAGAAAGCAATCATATCTAGTGATTTCATATATAGCTACTTTTATTGTAGCTAAATTGGCTACATTGTCATTTGTAAGGTCAGAAGGTATTCTTGGTGCATCGTTATCATTCTTAATTTCAATGATTATCTTTTTTAGCACTAGCATAATAATTTATATTTGGGTAAATAATAAGGATAAAAGAAAGAGAAGCTAATGAATATTTTATTTACGTTAAATAACGCTTTTGTTCCTCAAGTTGCAACATGTATGTGTTCAATTTTTGAGAATAATAAATCAATGGATGAAATTAATATCTATTTACTAAATACCGACATCTCTGAGGCTAATAAAGCTAAACTGCAAGAATTTACTAAACTTTATGGCCGTTCAGTTCATTTTATTACTCTACCTAATCTGAGGAGCTTGATAGATTTTGATTTTGATACAAATGGTTGGTCACCAATTGTGTTAGCACGACTCTTAGTTGACAAGCTTTTACCAGAAGATATTGATAGAATTTTGTATTTAGATGGTGATACTTTGGTATTGGGGAGTCTTGAATCTCTATGGGAATTAGACATGGGTAACCGTTCAATCGGAATGGGTCCTGAATCTACTGTTGATGCAGGGCGAAGAGAATTTCTAGGTTTGGGAAAACAGATGTATTGTAACGCTGGAGTTCTACTTATTGATTTGGAGAAGTGGAGAAATTGTAAACTTGGAGAGAAAGTTCTAGCATATTATAAAAAACATGATGGTAATCTTTTTGCTAACGACCAAGATGCAATTAATGGATCTTTAAAAGATGATATTTATGTTATTTCTCCAAAATATAATTTCTTCAATATATACTTTTTTTACCCTTACAGAGTATTAAAAAAACTATCTTTACCAGCGGAGTTCATAAGTAGACAAGAGTTGCGAGAAGCTATTGAAAATCCAATCATTGTCCATTATCTAGGAGAGGAACGCCCTTGGAGAAAGGGAAATACTCATAAATTAAGAAAGTACTATCTTTATTATCTTGAAAAGACACCTTGGTCTAAAACGCCTATGGAAACTGGTTGGGAATTTTACTTTATTTGTTTTAGGACATTTAATATAATTATGAAACCTTTTCCAATGTTGAGATATAAGATTATTAATTCACTGATACCAGCATTTATGAAATACCGAAAAAAACAGCTCCAAAAAAATAAAAGATAGACGTATTAAATACAGAAAGAATAAGAATACATGAGAGTTTTAATGATAATTCCTGCCTACAATGAGGAGGAGAGTATTTTCGAAACGGTAACGAGTATCTTGAATTACCGCAAGAAGGTTGATTTTGATTTGGACTACGTTGTTATCAATGATGGATCAACAGATAAGACAAAACAAATTCTGGAAGAGAATCATTTTAATGCTGTTAATCTCGTGATGAATCTTGGAATTGGTGGTGCGGTCCAGACAGGTTACAAATATGCACTAGAGCATGACTATGATGTAGCAGTTCAATTTGATGGCGATGGCCAGCATGATATTGAGTCCTTGTCAGATTTGCTAGAGCCAATTCGAAAGAAGGAAGCAGACCTAGTGATTGGTTCTCGTTTTGTTGGTGATGTTAAGTCTGAATTTCAAACGACTTTTATGAGACGCTTCGGAATCAGTGTTATTTCCAATCTTATCAAATGGACAACTGGACAAAGGGTTCTAGATACAACATCAGGCTACCGTTTGGCTGATAAAACTGTTATCAAACAGTTCGCTAAGCGTTATCCAATCAAGTATCCAGAACCAGAGACTATTGTTCATATTTTGAAACGTAAATATAGAGTTGTTGAACGACCAGCAAATATGTTTGAACGTACTGGTGGTGTTTCTTCTATTACGCCAATTAAATCCATTCGTTATATGCTTGAAGTGTGTTCATCGATTGTTATTGCAGCATTTATGAAGGAGAGTGAATAATGTCAGTTTTATCTATGGTGATGTTGATAGCTTCAATCTTTTTCCTTTATTTAGTCATTAGAAATATCAATAAGAATAATATCTTATTTGAACAGGCTTTCATGTGGATTGTCATCAGTCTGGTAATGATTATTATTTCCATTTTTGATGCTATTCCGGTTTATTTTGCAGAATTACTTGGATTTGAGCTGACTTCGAATTTTTTGCTGTCACTTGCTATCTTTTTCTTGTTGGTCATCACTTTTTTGCAAACATTAACTGTATCAAAGCAAAAGGAGCAGATAAAGCATTTAGTTCAGGAATTATCTATTCTAAAAAGTCATGTAGAAGAGGAAGAGGAAAAGAATGAAGGATAATCATACTTGGGTAATTTGCGCTTATGGAGAAAGTGATTATCTTGAAGCCTGTATTCAATCTTTGAAAAATCAAACTCTTCAATCTCAAATTATCTGTTATAGTTCAACGCCACTGGATTCGATTAAGGAACTTTGCCAGCGTTATGCTATCCCATTCTATACTAAACAAGGTGGGGGGATTGGCAAAGATTGGAATAATGCTATCTCTTTTGTAGAAACAAAATATGCTACTATCGCCCATCAGGATGACTATTATGAGCCAAAATATGCAGAAAAATTATTGGCCAAGATGGAAAAGTATAGTGATGTTCTAATCGGATATTCTGATTATTTTGAAGAAAAAAATGATCTAAAGATTCCTGCAAATACCAATCTAAAGATTAAAACTTTGATGCTAAAAACAATGGATCTTTTTCCTGGTAGTCATTTTTGGCGTAATCGTGTAATGGCCTTTGGTAATCCCATTTGTTGTCCAGCTGTCACCTATAACCTTGAAAAATTGAAGAATTTCTATTTTGATGAGGGAATGAAGGTTAGCCTTGATTGGTATGCTTGGTATAAGATTAGTGAATACAAGGGACGTTTTGTCTATGTGTCAGATAAGCTAATGTGTCACCGAATTCATGAGGAATCTGAGACTTCTAAGACTATTGCTGATAATACTCGTAGTAAAGAAGATTTGTATATGTACCAACTCTTTTGGCCAAAATGGATAGCAAATATCCTTATGAAACAATATGTGAAGAGTCAGAAGACGAATGGGTAAGTATGAATGTTATTGTTTGAGAGAGAAAATGAAAAGTAAAAGTAGATTTTATTGTTACATCTTAATTATTTCTATACTGTATGGTTTTCAGTACTATATTAATAATAAAATTACACCTGTAGGGGATCAAACAGCATTTTTAAATTATGCAAAGGAATTTCACCATAATTACCTTGAATTTGGAATTAATCGTTATCTTACATGGAGTAGCCGGTTACTGATTGAATCCGCAACATTATTCTTTTCAGTACACGATAAGTTATTTATAATTGCTTCTATTATTGCAAGTTTCTTTTTGCTTTTACCTAGTAAGAAAATTTGCCCTAATTTACCTTGGATACCTGGACTTTTCATTTTTATTTTTCTTCCAGCAAGTGAATTTTTAAGTGCAGGTTCTATTCCTACATATATTAATTATGTATTTCCAGCATCATTTCTTTTGTTCTCTCTGTATTATCGTTATTCAGATAAGTGGTGGGTTCAATGTCTAGCGTTCCTATCTTTTGTTTTTGCTATTATGAATGAACAGTTAGCAGTCTATGCTTTTTTATGGATTGTTTTCGAATTAATAAGGGATTGGAAAGTCATTACATTTAGGTACAGAAATATATTGTATGGCTTGGTTTCGTTGACAGGAATTCTCTCTGCAAAATTTTCTCCTGGAAACACATTGAGGTTTGAAAAAAATGTGGAATCTTGGTTTCCCAATTTTGTCCACTTGAACCCATTCCAAAAAATAGGGTTAGGAATTTTAGAAACTGGAGATGGTATATTTTCAGTATCTTTCGGCTTTATTTTTGTGTTTTTGATAGTTTTAGTAGTTTTATCGTTTTATAAAAAGAATTTTATTTCACTGATTCTGTCATCTTTTACCCTATTTGCTATTTTAAGTCAGAAGTTTGAGTGGAGAAATATTTTATTTACACTTTCTAGTGTTAGTAAAGTTGCTAGAGAGAGTGGCACCTTTGATTACAATGTTGTCTATTTTGGAGCGGTGATTTATAATATCGTTTTATTTATGATACTGATGTATTCTCTATGGACTCTTTCTAAAGTTTCAGATAGGTTATGGATTATATACTTATTCGGGATAGGTTTAATTGGACGTTTGCTGATTTCATTTTCACCTACACTTTATGCTTCTAGTACCAGAACGTATTTACCTATAATGCTTAGTCTATTTATTATTACTTGTTATTTTTTGAATGACATTTATATTCATTTTAAACGGTCTAAAGCTATAAAGTAAAAGCAGAGTTATTCTGCTTTTTTCTTTGTCTGTAGTAAGGGGATTTTTTCTTCAAACTATAGTATAATTAAAGCGGTGTACACTTTCAAAATAAGATAGTTGTTCTTTCTTTGAAAGATTGGAATTAATAGTAATTATTATGTACTAATTAATATTTTCTTACATAAAATGGATGGAAAAATGACTAATTTAATATCAGTAGTTGTAACATGTTACAACCATGAAAATTATATTGAGCAATGTTTACGAAGTATTTTTAACCAAACTTATCGAAATATTGAGTTAATTGTTCTTGATGATGGTTCGACAGATTATTCCCCAGAGATTATTCAGGAAGTTCTGAAAGAGTCACCTTTCGTGACGACATTTGAGTCTCATGAAAATATTGGTGTCGTGAGAACAAGGAATAAGGGACTTAATCTTTTAAATGGGGACTATTTTTTATTTGTAGATAGTGATGATTTTTTGGATGAAACTTATGTACAAGAATTATATGAATGTGCGATTAATCATCAAGCAGATATAGTGTATTGTGATTTATTCAATTTTGAAAAAAATGAAGTCTATCTAAAAGCTCAGGAATTTGAATTACATAGCTTATTGGTATCGAACTATATTTCAAATTGTTCTTTAGTAAACAAAGCCATATTAAAGGGTACCTATTATGATGAAAAACTTTCAGGGAAGAAACTCGAGGACTATGATTTTTTCTTGAGCCTTATTATCAATAATGGGGCGAAGGCTGTTTACCAACCTAATACCAAATTGAATTATCGTGTTTTTGAAAAAGATTCGATTTCAAAAAGGGATTCAGTACGCTACCATTATGAAATCTATCTTGAAGTTCTCGAGAAGTATCTCGAAAAGTTACCACATGAAATCTATCAAGCTGTTTGCGAAAACTTATTGATTTTGGAGAGTCGTATAGATGATTTGATAAATCATCATGATGATGTGACAGACTATGTTAATCGCTTGAAAAAAGAACGTGATCAACTTGAACGAAGAAAGTATACACAATCTAAGAGATTGAAGGATGCCCATAAAGAGATGGAGCTTATCCGAGGTTCACTGTCATATCGTCTGGGGAACGCTCTTATCACACCTATAAAGACAGCAGGGGTAATTGCTAAGAATCCAAAAGCTATTAAAAATTATTTGAGAGCTTTAAAAGTCAAAGTGATACAGCTACGTCGTCGAATGACACCACTTAAAGTTCGTCAGTTACGACATCTTAGAAACCGTCAACGTTCTGCCTTGTCGTATAATGGTAAGAAAGCGTTGGTTTATGTTATTTTTGAGTCTGAAGCTCGTCTTCAAGAATACAAATTACGTTTCTTGCAAGCCTTGGCTCCATTGGTAGATGATGTTATTGTTGTTGTTAATGGACAGCTTCACGATGATGATATTAATACCCTTGAGACCTATGGTAGGGTTTTAACTCGTGATAACAAGGGATATGATACTGCGGCCTTTAGAGAAGGAATCTTTGCCTTTGGTAAAGATAAGCTTAAAGATTATGACCAGCTCCTCTTGGTGAATGATACTAATATTGGTCCGATGAGGGATTTGTCTCAAGTGTTCCAGGAAATGGCTGATAAGCAACTAGATTTCTGGGGAATTTCCTTTGGAGAAGAACAAGAGGATGTTACTAAAGAGAATCCTTACGGCTACATTCCTAAGCATCTTCAATCTTATTTCCTAGTTATTGAAAAACTCATGCTAAACGATGATGACTTTTATGAGTACTGGACACATTTGACGGATACAGATTCTCGTGATAAGGCTATTGGTCGACATGAGACACGTTTTACCAAGCATTTTGCTGATTTAGGTTATCGTTTCGATGCGGTTGTACAAGAATACGAAGATTCTGCCATGTATATCCATCCGCTTAAGATGCTCAAGGCAGGAAGTCCCTTGGTAAAATATACGGCTCTGAAAAATTATGATGAAGACCAGTTCTTGTGGCAAGGTCTGGATCGTGATTCAGAAGTCCCTGACTTGTTAGACTTTGTTGCAGAAGAAACGGATTACCCTGTGGCAATCTTGGAAGATATTGTGAATAAATTTAAGACTGTTCCACGTGACCAATACATTCTATTGATTGATGGGGTTGAAAATATCATTCCGCAATGTACCCGTTACCGTGTCTTGAACAAAGCAGAACAATTACGTAAGCATGGCTTTGCAGTCAAAGTTGTTAACCTATCTGATTTCCAATTATCGATGGCTCAAAATGCTAGTCACATCGTTATCTACCGTTCACCAATCTCACCTGAGCTTTTGCGTCTCTGTCATTTGGCTAAGGAATATGGAAAACCTGTTTTCTTTGATATTGATGATTTGGTTTTTGATACGGTTTATACAGACCAATTGAGTTATACGCAAGGGCTTAATTCGGTTGAAAAAGGAAACTATGATGCTGGTGTTCGAAATTATGGCTATATGCTAGAAAACTGTGATGGTGCCATTACTTCGACTAACCAGTTGCAGGAGGAGTTGTATAAGTACCAAAGTAAGGTTTTACTTAATCGCAACTTGGCTTCTGATGACTTAATCGCTATTAGTAGCCAATATATCAAAGATTACTCTCAAACATCTGATATTGTTAAGATTGGTTATTTCTCTGGTTCAATTAGTCATAATGAGAATTTTGAATTGATTAAACCAGCTATTAAGCAACTGCTTACAAAATATAGCAATGTCCAATTACATATTGTCGGGATTTTGGATATTCCGCAAGATATGAAGCCCTTTGAAAATCAAATTGTAACTCACGATTATGTGGACTGGGATAAATTGCCTGCCTTGATTAGTGAAGTTGATATTAACCTAGCACCGCTTGTGGATTCTATCTTTAACCGTGCGAAGTCAGAGATTAAGTGGATTGAAGCTGCCTTGGTGAAGGTACCAACAGTAGCAAGTAAGATAGGAGCTTTCTCAGATGCGGTTGTTGATGGTGAAACAGGATTGTTAGCTACTGATGAAGAGTGGTTCGACAAGCTCGAAGCCTTGGTTTTATCTCCAGAATTAAGACAGAAAATTGCAGATGCTGCTTATCGGGCTGTTCTTGAAAACTGTACGTTAAGCAAGAAAGATGATATGGTGACTTATTTTGAACAGAATTAAACAGATAAAAGTTGAAAATTTATTTTTCATCTTAGCGACGATTTTTATTTTCTCATTTATGTTTGTATTTCCAATTAATCGTGTGCCAGACGAAACAAACCACGCGCGAATGACTTGGGAAACTTTCCATAAACCAACCGAAACATCTTTTAAGTGGATGGATGAGATTCCAAGTAATGATAAGGTTAAGTTAGCAGAATATAAACAGATTTTTGCTCAAAAGATTGATATGAGTAAAGAACCTTTTCAATTCGGTGTGAGTTTAAAAACGATCTCCTTTATTCCACAGTTGATAGGGATGACGATTGGAAGTTGGATTAGTCCCACAGTTGGAATGATTATCTATATGGGGCGCATCTTTAATGCACTGGCCTATATACTAGGAATTTACTTTTTAATACGTTATTTCAAGTATGGGAAAACAGCCCTAATGTTTATTTCGCTGCTACCTATTATGGTTCAGCAAGCTTCGTCACTTTCTTATGATGTGATGAACTATTTAGAAGTGATGTTGGCTCTCGGTTTTATCACGAATCTTGCCTATTCTAAACGTTTTACCAATCGTAATATTATCCAGGTGATAGGTCTTGCGATCTTACTGTTAGCAACTAAGCCAAATAACGTTTTATTGTTGGGATTGATTCCGTTTGTACCACTTGAGTTTGAAGGTGTCCTTGCCTTTCTAAATCGTCCAGCACAAGCCATTAAGACCTTTATTTCAAAATATAAAGCAGTCTTCTACCTTCTTTTTGTAGTAGGTGTTGTAGTGGTTCTTCAATTCTTAATGAAGAATCAAGGTGGTCTTCGTCATTATGGAGAAGTTTTGCGTAATACACTCTTTAATCCTGAGTTGAATGACAATTTGAATGGTATCTTGTCACTTGGGATGTTCGGTTATCTTGGTAACCTTACATTACAAATGCCACTGTGGTTAATTTTTATTGATATCATCGTTCTTACCATTTTGTTCCTATCAAGTAAGAAGGATTTCTTTACAAAAGACTTTGCTAATGCATCCTGGATTCTCTTCCTTCTTGAGATTTTAGCTGCTGTTACTGTAATGTATATGCAGTGGACACCGATTGTTCTTGGTCAGGGAGCTAATATATCGGTTGGTGCTCAAGGACGTTATTTCACGCCATTTATCATTCTTTTGTTGCCGCTAGTCGCTAACACAGCTAAGATTGATTTATCTCGACAGAAAAGATTGAAGATAGCAACTCTGACTTTAATTGCTAATTTCTTAGTGGCTATGTATTTGATTCTTTTCCATTATTGGGGGGTATTTGCATAATTTATGACTAAAACAATTTTATTTATTTCTCCGACAGGAACTCTAGATAATGGTGCTGAAATCTCGATAGTCAATCTTATGAAATTTCTTGTAAAAAAAGGTTATCGTGTATTAAACGTTTTTCCTGATTATAAGGTTCCATCCCAAGAGGAGTATCAAGCAGAACTTCAGAAAGCAGGGATTGAAACCTATGGTCTTTCAGCTGTCAAATGGTGGTGGGAAGAAGCACCGGGTGGTTCACCAGGCAATCATTTTTTGCGAGTAAATTTTTATAATAAGAATGTCAAAGACATTCGAAATATTATTGTAGATAATAAGGTGGAGCTTGTTATCAGCAATACAGTAAATGTTTTTCAAGGTGCATTGGCTGCCGCTTATGAGAATATCAAACATTTTTGGTTGATTCATGAATTTCCTGAGGGAGAGTTCGGTTATTACAAAGAAAAACTAGACTTTATAGATAAGTTTTCTGATGAAATCTTTGCTGTAACAGGAGCTTTGGCCGAGGATTTAGAAAAGTATTTTCCAAATAGGAAGATTTATTCCTTTGCTCCTTATACTCAAATTGAACCTAAAGAAGGAGTAAAAACTGAATCTAACGACCAACATCGTATCGTTTCAGTTGGACGCTTGACTCAGAGAAAGAATCAGCTTGAGTTAATAAAAGCTTTTCAGATGCTTGATTTAGCAGGAACTGAACTTGTATTTTTAGGTGCATGGGATGAGGATTACAAACAACTTTGTGATGATTATATTGCAGAACACGATTTGAAGAATATTTCATTTTTGGGGTATTTAGATGATCCTTGGTCAGAGATTACTGATAAGGATTTAGCTGTTTTCCCATCTAGTATGGAAACGTTTGGTCTCGTTTATGTTGAATCTGTTTTGAATGGTATTCCAACGATTTTATCAGATAATGCGGGACATAAATCTGCCTTTGAATATATGAACGAGCAAGGTTATATCTACCCTCTGGGTGATTTGGATGCCTTGACTAGAATGATTTCAGGGGTCCTTGATGGATTTGACCAAGAGAAACTTGAAGCAGTGCAAGCTGTTCCAAGTTTAAAAGAGAGATATTCTCTTGAGAGTGTTTATGCTAATATTACTGAAAAGATTGAGGGCGATGAATTGCGTCATAAAAAAGTAACTCAGAAAGATATCGATTTTTTAAACAGCCGAAAAGCTCTAACCAAGAGTATAAAATCTGCTGTGAAAAAATTGTTTCAGCTTAAAAAAATGAATTAGAGGTTCGCATGTTTCAATGATTGAATTTATGTCTAAGAAAAAATCTTTAGTCATTTATACTATGTTTTTAATAGTATTGATTTATGGATTAAAAATTGCAAATACATCTTATGGAATGGATACCAATTGGTTTATTCAAAATCCATCAGGTTATATGAATTATTGGATAAGTATTGGACGTTTTGGAGAGGTGATTCTAAAAAAAATCTTTTTGAAAGAGTTCACCAATATATATATGATAAACACCTTAACTTGTATACTTTTAGGAATAACTTCATTATATATAACTTACCTTTTTAGTGATTATATAGAAATTAGAGAAAATAAGAAACTTTTTATAGTTCCTAGTCTATTTATTACAAGCCAGTTATTTGTTTTTCAATATTATTTTGTTCTTCAGAATTTTGAGTTTTCGCTGGCAATGTTACTGACTGTTATAGTGGCTAGTTATTGCTTAAAAGTGAGAACTTTTTCTGGATTAAAAAAAATAATCATTTATATTATCCTAATTAGCTTAATGACCTTAGTTATAGGTGTCTATCAAACATTTATTTTATTCTTCATACAGATAATTGTTGCGATGCTTTTGTTGGAATATAAGAAATCAAAATTCTCTTTTTCTGAATTAATAGTAAAAGCTTTTCCTAGTGTACTAGTTTTACTATTAGGCATAGCTTGTTATTGGTTACTAGATAAACTTATTGTCTTTGCTCTGAAAACAACACATGCTAATCACTCCTTAGGAATGATAACGTGGTTTGATAAGTCATTTGTAGATGGTTTATCAAGTTTGAGAGTGGCATTTACTTCTATGTTCCCCACTTTAGGTGAGACACCGAATATTTATGGTTTTAGTTTTATAGTAGCAATTTTATTTGCTTTTCTTATCCTAATAATTTATTTCTATAAAAGATATGATGTTAAGATTTGCTCTTTGTTACTCTTCTTATTATTCCTTGCTGGTCTAGGAATTGTTATAGCTTCAGGTACTCTACCTACTCCGAGAAGTATGGTGCCCCAATACCCTTTTTTAATCGCATTTATTGTATTTTATTTGAGTATACTTGTAGATAATGATAAATTGATAACTAATGTTATTCTTGGTATAGTGCTCTTATTAACGTTTACTCAGGTAAAAATGTCGAGTAATTTAGTGGTTGCTGAAGATGCAATTTTCAGAGAAGATCAACAAAAAATTCAACTAATTTATCAGGCAGTTGAAAATTTACAGCTTGAAAATAAAAGTGACTATAAGTTAATGATTATTGGTTCCTCACCAGCTAAGAATAAACAAAGATTTGGTAATTTTGGAGATTTGGTAGGAGTTTCTATGTTTGAGTTTGGAGGAACGTATGCAATTTCTACTAACGTTGTTTCAATAATGGAAAACATGGGGATGTCATACCAATCACCAACATATGAAGAGTATATGAATTATTGGAAAAATAGGACAACTTTGGAGCATAAAAATACTGATTTTGGTATAGAGGTTATAGATAATATGATAATTGTTAAAGTTACTCCTAACTTATAAGGACTTTTCCTGATTTTAAAACAAACTATTTTTATCAAAAATTGATTTTTGAAGATAGCCGTATAAAGACAGTTTTTTGGCTGTCTTTTTTGTTCTTCTCTTTCTGTCCAATCATGCAAAATACCTTCCAAAATGGTATAATAAAAGCTACTATGTATAATTCTGTGTATTTGAGAGATGTGACGAATGGAGGTAAACTTTGAAGGATGTTTTTATCATAGGTAGCAGAGGTTTGCCTGCTCAATACGGTGGTTTTGAGACATTTGTTGAGAAGTTGGTTTCTCATAAGGTATCGCCTACTATACGTTATCACGTGGCTTGCTTATCTGACGAAAGTACTGGCAAGCATTTTGACTATAAAGGTGCGGATTGTTTTACGGTCAATCCACCAAAGCTAGGTCCTGCGCGTGTCATAGCTTACGATATGATGGCTATTAATTATAGCTTGAAACTTATTAAAAAAGAGGGAATTCAAGCCCCAATTTTCTATATTTTAGGAAATACCATTGGTGCTTTCATTGTTCATTTTGCCAAGAAAATTCAGTCCATTGGTGGGATTTTGTTAGTCAATCCTGACGGTTTGGAATGGAAACGTGCTAAGTGGTCTAAGCCTGTTCAAAGCTATCTCAAATACTCTGAAAAAGAGATGACAAAGTATGCAAACTTGATTATTTCTGATAACCGAGGTATTGAGACCTATATTCAAAATACCTATCCGTGGTCTAGAACGACTTTTATCGCTTATGGAACTGACTTATCTAAGACGACTTTGACTGCTGAGGATACCCCTGTTCGAGATTGGTATCAGAAATGGCAAACTCAAGAAAAAGATTATTATTTGATACTGGGTCGATTTGTTCCTGAAAACAACTACGAAACTGCAATTCGTGAATTTATGAAGTCCTCTACAGAGCGTGATCTTGTTATCATCTGTAATCATGAAGGAAATGCTTACTTTGATGAACTACGACAGATAACAGGATTTGATAAAGATAAACGTGTGAAGTTTGTGGGGACTGTCTATGATCAGGACTTGCTTAAGTATATCCGTAACCAAGCCTTTGCTTATATTCATGGACATGAAGTAGGTGGAACGAATCCAGGCTTATTAGAGGCCTTGGCTCAAACAGACCTCAACCTTATCTATAATGTAGACTTTAATCATCAGGTTGCTCAAGACACCGCCTTGTATTGGACTAAAGAGGATGGGAATTTGTCTCAGCTTATCGATTCTGTAGATGGTAAAGTGTCATTCGAGGACTTGGGAAATGCTGCTAAAGCAAATATGAAAGAAAATTACACCTGGGAAAAAATCGTGGGTGAATACGAGGAGCTATTTTTATCATGAAAGTAACTATTCTCATGTCTACTTATAATGGCGAGAACTTTTTAGCAGAGCAAATAGAGAGTATTCAGCAACAGACTTATACTGATTGGACCTTGTTAATTCGTGATGATGGTTCTAAAGATAAAACGAGAGACCTTATCAAACGTTTCGCTTCAGAAGATGATCGCATTGTTTTCATCAATCCTGATCAAACTGAAAATTTAGGTGTTATAAAGAGTTTCTTTACGCTTTTGAAGTATCAAGAATCTGACTACTACCTTTTCTCAGATCAGGATGATACTTGGTTACCTGAGAAACTATCTCTTCAACTTGAGAAAGCAAGTCACTACCCATCTGATAAACCACTTTTGGTATATACGGATTTAAAGGTTGTGAATCAAGATTTAGAGGTACTTCATGAGAGTATGATTCGTACTCAGTCTGATCATGCCAATACGGAATTGGTTCAAGAAATGACAGAAAACACTGTTACAGGTGGTGTGTCTTTAATCAATCATGCTCTGGCTGGATTATGGACTGGTAAGGAAACGAACGAGCTTTTGATGCATGACTGGTATTTAGGTTTGCTTGCGTCAGCATTTGGCAATCTCGTTTATATTGATCAGCCAACAGAGCTTTACCGTCAGCATGCGGATAATGTCTTGGGAGCTAGAACGCTTCGGAAACGTATGCAGAATTGGATTCGCCCTCAGACCTTGTTCAACAAATATTGGAAGTTGATTAAGGCTAGTCAGAATCAGGCGGAAAATCTTCTTTCTTTGCCATTGAATGCTGAAAATAGAGAGTTGGTTGAAAACTTTGTGACCATTATGGACCAAGGATTCAGAGAGCGTTATCGTCGTTTGAAAACATATGGCTATCGTAAAAACAGGGCTTTTCATACCTTTGTATTTACGAGCTTGATTTTGACAAAATTCATGTATAAGGAGGACTAGATGAATTTCTTTAGTCAAAAAAATAGGATTTTACTTAAGGAACTGATTAAAACGGATTTTAAATTGCGTTATCAAGGTTCTTTCATTGGTTATCTTTGGTCTATTTTGAAACCTTTGATGATGTTTACAATTATGTACCTTGTCTTTGTTCGTTTCTTGAGATTTGATGATGGGACACCACACTATGCAGTAGGATTGCTTTTGGCCATGATTTTTTGGGGCTTCTTTACGGAGGCTACCAATATGGGGATGCTTTCCATTGTTTCACGTGGGGATCTCTTACGTAAACTAAACTTTCCGAAGCAAACAATCGTAATCTCATCTGTACTAGGAGCTGCGATTAATTTCTTGATTAACCTTGTGGTTGTTTTCGTATTTGCCTTAATTAACCATGTTCCAATTGGTTTCAATACTTTGGTTATCATTCCTCTCTTTATTGAGGTGTTATTGATGGCAATGGGAGTTGCTTTTATTCTATCAGCACTCTTTGTTAAATACCGTGATATTGGTCCTATCTGGGAAGTTGTGCTTCAAGCTGGTATGTATGCTAGCCCAATTATCTATTCCATCACTTACCTTCTTCAAAGAAACCAGACGTTTGTTGCAAAGGTTATGATGTTGAATCCAATCGCTCAGATTTTACAGGATATGCGTCATTTTATTATTGATCCAGTTAACCCAAGAGGCTGGGATATTATTAATAATAAACTGATTGCTTTTGTTCCTTATGCGATTCCTGTAGTGATTTTTATCATTGGTTTCCTTGTCTTTAATCGAAATGCTAAACGATTTGCGGAGATTCTATAATGTCAAATAATATTGCTGTAAAAGTAGATCATGTAAGTAAGTATTTTAAATTACCAACTGAGGCGAGTCAGAGTTTGAGAACAACTTTAGTCAATCGCTTTAAAGGGATTAAAGGGTATACTGAACAACATGTCTTGAAAGATATTTCTTTTGAAGTTGAAAAAGGTGATTTTTATGGAATTGTTGGGCGTAATGGTTCTGGGAAATCAACACTTCTAAAAATTATTTCTGAGATTTATGTTCCTGAAAAAGGTAAGGTCACCATTGATGGTAAGTTGGTATCTTTCATTGAGCTTGGGGTTGGGTTTAATCCAGAACTAACTGGTCGTGAGAATGTCTATATGAATGGTGCAATGCTTGGTTTTTCAACTGAAGAAGTAGATGCCATGTATGATGACATTGTAGACTTTGCTGAACTTCATGATTTCATGAATCAAAAGTTGAAGAACTACTCAAGTGGTATGCAGGTTCGTCTGGCTTTCTCAGTTGCTATCAAGGCTCAAGGAGATATCCTTATCCTGGATGAAGTCTTAGCTGTAGGTGACGAGGCCTTCCAACGTAAGTGTAATGATTATTTCATGGAACGTAAGCAATCTGGAAAGACAACCATCTTAGTTACCCATGACATGTCAGCGGTTAAAAAGTACTGTAATAAGGCAGTTCTGATTGAACATGGTTTGGTCAAAGTGGTTGGTGATCCAGATGAAGTTGCTAACCAATATAGTTTTGATAATGCTGCTGGTCAAAAGGTTTCAAATGACGACGTTGTTGTTGAAAATCCAAAAATCACTGATTTACAAGTGAAACTCTTGAATGACAATATTATCAGTCCTGACCAAGATATTTCATTTGAGATTTCATATGATGTCAATGAGGATATTGAGACCTATATCGCCTTTTCATTGACAGATATTGACCGTGGTATCTGGATTTATAATGACAATTCCATGGACAATAAAACGAGTGGTTCTGGAAGAAAAACACTCACATATAAATGTAGTCTTGCCCATCTTAATAACATTAAGCTTAAGCTTCAGGTTTCTGTCCGAGATAAGGAGGATCAGATGATTGCTTTTGCTGATTCAGATAACTCACCAGTTATTCTCTTGAATCGAAATGATATTGAAGATGATGATAAGTCTGCTAAAGATTCTGCAACTGGTATGGTTAAGAGAAATGGAAAATGGGAGATTCAAGAATAGATGAAACGTCTCTTATTGTATGTTCATTATAATAAGTACGACGAATTAAGTGGTCATGTGCTCTACCAATTGGAGCAACTTCGACCACTTTTTTCTAAACTTATTGTGATTTCAAATAGTCAACTAACGAAGTCTGCAACAGTAACTCTCGAAGAGCTTGGCATAGCTGAAGTTATTCAGAGAGAGAATCTAGGCTTTGATTTTGCAGCTTGGAGAGATGGTATGGCTCATGTTGGATTCGAACGGTTAGCAGATTTTGATTCGGTTACACTCATGAATGACACTTGCTTTGGTCCTCTTTGGGATATGTCTGACCTAGTTGAAGACTTTGAACAACGACAGAGTGTTGACTTTTGGGGGATGACGAACTTTAGAAAGACCAAATATTTCGAAGAGCATTTGCAAAGTTATTTTATATCTTTCAAAAATCATGTTGTCGCTTCAGAAGTCTTTCAGAAATTTTGGACTTCTATAAAGACTTTTACTGATGTTCAAGATGTTATTGACAATTACGAAACTAGAGTTACCAGTGTTCTTACTGAGGCAGGTTATCGTTATGATGCTGTCTTTAATACCATTGAAGCAGAGGCAGGAGATTTAATCCACCCTGACTTTTCTTACTATAGACCAATAAGTACCCTTGAGCATAAGGTACCGTTCATTAAACTAAAAGCTTTTACCGACAATGAAAAAAAGGGAAAATTACTTTTAGACTATCTTGCTAACCTATCAACATATCCAGTAGCACTAATTAAGTCACATCTAAATCGTTACCATTCCCCTGACAGTTTAGTCATTTTAGATGAGAAAATTATTGGCCCTTCTTTTAAAACCTTAAGCAAGCATAAGTATCGTATGGCTATCCATGTGCACATTAGCGACCTTGAGAGACTGAAAGTATTTTTGGATAGTAAGTTATCTGCTTTCTATTATTTCACTTTATCAAGTCGTTTAGATAAAACTGAAGTTGAGAATACCTTATTAAATAGTTTTGATAAAGATAGATTTCAGATAGTCTCACAACGGTTTGATAATCATTATCATGCCTTGGTTTCTCTGGCTTCAAAGCTTAGTGACTATGACTTTGTTGGGCATTTTCACACAGAAGCCTTTGGAAATGAAGGTAAACTTGTTGATGAAGCTACAAGACATGCTCTAGTGGATATGCTATCAGATGAAGAGAAGGTAGTATCAATCTTTGACCATTTTCCAGAGGTTGGCCTTGTTTTTGCTGATTTGTCAAAAGAACTTTATTGGACCGATGCAATTGGTGCCTTAAATCTAGAACAGACAGTTAAACTAACTAACGAATGTCAAAAAGTAATCAATCATTCGCTTCATGTTTTTCAAGGTTTTATGTGGTTGTCAAAAGATTTTCTGGAAAACATTATTCTAAAGGATGAGCATATTTTTTATGACTTTGACGAAAATACTCTCCCTTATCTTTTCTATCGAAAAGCCTGGGATGTAGGAATTGATTATCGTATTATTGCTTCAGAAAAAATATCTTTTGCAGAACGTTATAAGGTCCATTTTATTGAAAGGTCACAGGTGGCAGAACCACTGACCTTAAAGAGTAAATTTTCAGCATATCGAAAAGCCTTGTTAAAGAAACTAGGATTAAAAAAATCTTCAGCTGTTTAACTTCCCCCTCCCACTTACGAATAGGTAAGTAGGAGGTTTTTTCTTATGTATAGTATTGTATCTGAGGAGGCGGGGCTTTTGCCTCGTGAGCGACTCTTACAGAAGGGAGCAGAGGTTTTATCGGATCAGGAGTTGTTGGCGATAGTACTACGAACAGGGACCAAATCTGAGTCGGTCTTATCTATGGCTAATCGTATTTTGAAAGGGATGACGAGTTTGGCGGATTTGTCTCGTTTGTCTTTGAATGAGCTTCAGAAGATTCCTGGTATTGGGCGTGTGAAGTCTATTGAGCTGAAGGCTATGGTGGAGTTGGCTAAGCGGATTGAGAAGGCCGAGTTGGCTCGTTCCGAGCAGATTATGTCCAGTCAGCAAGTAGCCCGTCGTATGATGTTGGATATTGGGGACAAGCCTCAGGAGCATCTGGTGGCTATCTACTTGGATACGCAGAATCGTGTTATTCAGCAGAAGACGGTCTTTATTGGTGGTGTTCGTCGTTCGATTGCTGAGCCACGTGAGATTTTGCATTATGCTTGTCATCTGATGGCAACGTCCCTGATTGTGGTTCACAATCATCCATCGGGTGAGGCCTATCCGAGTCGAAATGATATTGATTTTACACAAAAGATTAAGCGGTCTTGTGATGATTTAGGGATTTGTCTGCTTGATCATCTGATTGTTGGCAAATCGACCTATTATTCTTTTCGTGAGGAGAGGGAGGATTTTGAGCTTTAGATTGAGCTTATGTGATAAAGACAAGAGAAAAGCAACTGAGTGCAGTCTCAGTTGCTTTTAAAGTTCGTTAACGACGTATTCAAAGAGTTTGAGGTCTTCTTCACGTTTATCTAGCAGAAGCTCTGGGTGCCACTGTACACCAAGGAAGCGAAGGTCTGGTGTATTTGACTCAACGGCTTCGACAGTGTTGTCCTCAGGATCACGCGCAATGACACGGAGGTCAGAGGCCAAGTGTTTAATACTTTGATGGTGGAAGGAGTTGATAGAGGTTTCACGTCCGTAAATTTCTGCCAACTTACTGTCCTCTTCAACAATCATCTCATGGTAGAGGTAATCAGAAGGCTTGTCCTGCCAGTGATTCTCGATGTCTTGGTGGAGACTACCACCTAGTGCGACGTTCATGAGTTGAGTTCCACGACAGATTGAAAAAATGGGTTTCTTTTGCTTAGTGGCTTCTTCGATAAGTGCCATTTCAAAGATATCACGTTCGAGGAAGAAGTCATCTTCACTGGCATGGTTCTTTTCGTTGTAGAATTTAGGGTCAACGTTTTGCCCACCGATAAGGATGAGCTTGTCAATCATGGAGATATAGGTCTTGGCTTCCGATGGATCGGATACGGGTAGTAGGATTGCTAGGCCACCGGCTCTTTGAACTCCTTCTACAAAGCCAGATGGGGCATAGGACCAGTTGATGTCTTCATGGGCTGGATTAGGCCTTACATTGGCTGTGATTCCGATAATTGGTTTAGTCATTGTTCCTCCTTGATTTTTCTTCTTCTTTCATGAAATAGAGTAGGGTTTGTAATTCGCTAGTCAGGTCTACGTATTGGACCACCACGTGGCGTGGAAGATTGAGGTTGACTGGAGAGAAGCAGAGGATGCCTTTAATTCCAGCATCAACCAAAAGATCAGCCACCTCCTGAGCCTTAACTGATGGCACTGTCAGGATGGCTGTTTTGATATCTTCTTGAGCAATCTTGTCCTTAATTTGGGAAATCCCATAGATAGGAATATTGTCCTCAGTTTGAGTTCCAACCAGTTCGTTATCGTCTGTATCAAAAGCCATGACCAGCTGCATGCGGTTACGCTCTTGAAAACGGTAGTGGAGAAGGGCACGTCCGACATTCCCCACACCTACGAGAAGTACCTTGGTAGTCGCATTGTCATTAAGGAGTTCAGCGAAAAATGTCATTAGTTTGTTCACGTCATAACCAAAGCCACGACGACCTAGCTCACCAAAGTAGGAGAAGTCTCGACGAACAGTGGCAGGGTCAATCCCAATCGCTTCAGCAATTTGTTTAGAGCTTGCTTTCTCGATATTTTCACGATGGAATCGCTTGAAAATACGATAGTAGAGAGAGAGACGTTTGGCAGTGGCGTTTGGGATGTTTTTCTCAAATGTCATTGATCGCTTTCCTTTCTTCAATTAGTATGATTCTCTTATATTTTAAGAAAAGTTTGTGAAGATTGCAACAAAATAGTGTAGAAGAGGCGATATAAAAAACCTATCACAAGGATAGGCTATTTCTATGTAGTAAGAAAAAATTTAGACTTCTTCTTGTTCGAAAACGTTACGGTCAACCAAACTCTGCATCAAGAAATAGAATTTCTCTTGCAAGATGTGATGATCTTCATTTTTAAAGATATTAACGTTACGAAGACCAGATTTATCTGTAATTGACAATTTGAAACCAGTCAAGTCTTTGTTAATAGTGATTTTAAGTGGGAAACCTTCGCCTGAGTTAGGCACTTTTTCGAGAAGGCGGTGCAACTCGTAGTTTCCAATTTTATTTTGCACAAAAGTCGTATCACGTAGGGTGAATTTTTTGACATTAGGACTGATGGTGTAACGGTATTTACAGTCAGTCAAATGAATGCTTTTTTCAAATGCCATGTTAGTCTCCTATGATTTGATTAAGTTTTTCTGCTAGGGCTTGGAGTTCTTCAGCGGTATTTTCCTCTGATAAACTAATGCGGATAGCTGTTTTTAACTTGTCAGAATCCTTGCCATAGAGGGCTTGGATGACGTGGCTAGGGTCAACAGTTCCAGCGGTACAAGCAGAACCCGTTGAAACAGCAAAGCCAGCTAGGTCTAACAAGGTTAAGAGAGGGCCATTTTCCTTACCAGGAAAACTGATGTTGATGACGTGGGGTAGGCTAGATCCTCCACCATTAATTTCATAAGGAACGGTAAGAGCGTCTAGAAAGACCTGACGTATCTTTTCAACATGTTGGTAATTGTCTTGGTAGTGGTCGCTAGCATGTTTGTAAGCAGCGGTCATACCTGCAATGCCGACCAGATTTTCAGTGCTGGCACGACGTTTTTCCTCTTGCTCACCACCATGGAGAAGGTTGTCAAAATGCAAATCGTTATGATAGAGCAGGCCGACACCTTTAGGTCCATGGAATTTATGGGCACTAATAGAGAGAAAATCGGCTCCAAGTTCCTCTGGATGAATAGGAAGTTTTCCTGCTACCTGAACGGCATCGACGTGGAAGGCAGCTGGGTGATTGGCAAGCAAGTCACCAATTTCTTTGATAGGAAGCAATTGGCCGGTCTCGTTATTGGCATACATAACAGAAACTAGAATAGTATCGTCACGTAAGGCCTCAGCGATTTGTTGGGCAGTAATGACTTGATTTTCTGGTTGAATATAGGTTACTTCAAAACCAAAACGCTCTTCCAAGTAGGCCATGGTGTGAAGGACAGAGTGGTGTTCAATAGCAGTTGTAATCAGGTGCTTACCTTTAGCTTGATTGGCTAGGGCGTAACCTTTGATAGCTGTATTGTTTCCTTCGGTCCCCCCAGAAGTGAAAATGAGCTTACGAGCAGGGACTTCAAATTGTTTGGCCATTTCTTCACGGGCTTCACGAAGTTCCTTGGAAGCTTGACGACCATAAGCATGGAGGCTGGATGGATTTCCAAAGGTTTCAGTCATGACATGTGTCATAGCTGAAATAGCAGCAGTATTTAAAGGAGTTGTTGCTGCATTGTCCAAATAAACCATAGCTTAGTCCTCGTGTGCTGTATATGCAAAGAGTGGACTAAGTGGTTGACGTTCGAAGATACGAGTAGTAGCGTTAGCGATTAGCTCACTTGCTGAAATGTATTTAACGTTTGTAGGCACTTTTTCTTTAGTCGCAACTGAATCTGTTACCAAGATTTCTTTGATTGGAGCAGCGTTGAGGACTTCGGCAGCACCTCCTGCAAAAAGCCCGTGACTAGCAACTGCATAGATGTCTTTAACGCCACCACGTTCAAGGATTTTAGCTGCTTCAGCAAATGTTTTACCAGTATTAAGGATATCATCAACCAAAATTGCTGTTTTTCCTTCAACCTCACCGATGATGTAGCCTTCTTCGCGTTCTGAATCATCTTGAGCGTAGTCAATGATAGCGATTGGTGCATCAAGGTATTCCGCCAAGCTACGAGCACGTTTAACACCTGAGTTTTTAGGGCTAACAACGACAACATCACTTCCTGTGAATCCTTTTTCGTTGTAGTATTCAGCAAACAATGGCATTGTGAAGAGGTTATCTACTGGGATATCGAAGAAACCTTGAACTTGGACAGCGTGAAGGTCAAGTGTCAAGACACGATTGACACCAGCTTTAACCAGCATATTGGCAATCAATTTAGCAGTGATTGGTTCACGTGAAGCAGCGATACGGTCTTGACGTGCATAACCAAAGTAAGGCATAACCACGTTGACAGAGTTAGCACTGGCACGTTTGCAGGCATCAATCATGATGAGCAATTCCCAAAGGTGGTCGTTAACAGGGTTGCTAGTAGATTGGATGATATAAATATCGTCCCCACGAACAGACTCTTCGATGTTGATCATGATTTCACCGTCAGAAAATTGACGTGAAGATACTTTACCAAGTGGCAATCCAGTAGCCTCAGCAATTTTTTCAGCAATTTCTGGGTTTGAGCTGAGCGAGAACAATTTCAATTGTGGGTTTGCTTTTTGATGTACCATGACGATGGTGACTCCTTTAAAAAAATAAGATGCTAAGCCCAGTTAGGGCTATTGTAATAAAACTACAGACAGTTCTATTTTAGCAAAAAGAAGCAGAAATTTCAGCCATCAAAGTATGATATTAGTGAAAAATACCGAACCTTTGTTAGATAAAATTCCTTTGTATGCGTTTTTAGACCTCTGGAAGTCATTTATGAGATAAAATGCTTGTATTATTTAACGCTGCATGTGTTTGAACATAAAAAGACAAGGAGCCAACTCCTTGTCTAAATTTTAGTCTTTGTCTCGTTTGAGGGTAGCTACAAAGCGTGCAACCTTACTCTTGGCATATTTAAAGTCAATGTTATTTTCTTTAAGGAAAGCATCAAAGTCTTCTTTACCTTTCTCAGCATCCGAAACTTCTAGTTCAAGCTCGTAGTCTTTCTTATCGGCATAGACATTGACATCGAGGGCCATGAGGCCGATGTTGGTCTGATACTCGCGACGGGTAGTGGTCAAATGCCCGAGGATGGTTAGGTCCTCAAGTTTAACCCCACGTTCCAGAAGAATGGATTTGATCTGACAATCAGGAAAGTCCAACGACTTAGTCAAAGCCTTAGCATCCGAACAATCCATGGTAACGTTGTACTCCATGTTCCCGACTTTTTCAGGTATCTTCAAGGTCAGCTCACCATGAGTGGGAAGCGTCCTGATACGCAAGGAGAGTTTTTTATTTTTCATGTCACTCTGAGGAGTGTCGATGTAGTAGTTGGTTTGCGTAACAGGTGTCACATGGGAGAAAAGAATCGCTAAACGATTGTACTCGTCTTTGGTGAGTAGAGTCTTGTACTCTATCTCTAAATGGTTCATGTGTGTCCTCCCTTGTGCTTTCAAATGTGGTATAATATAACAGATTGTATTTATTTTATAAAAAACTAAAGCTTTTGACAAGGAGGAGTCCTATCTTGACCATGGATTGGGAACAATTTTTAGACCCCTATATTCAGGCCGTAGGTGAGCTCAAAATCAAGCTCCGAGGCATTCGTAAACAATTTCGTAAGCAAAATCGTCACTCGCCTATTGAATTTGTGACCGGACGTGTGAAGTCAGTGGCTTCCATTGAGGAGAAAATCGCCCTTCGTGGCCTTTCGGTTGAAAATCTGGCCCAAGATATGCAGGATATTGCTGGTCTCCGAGTCATGGTCCAGTTTGTCGATGATGTGGATGAAGTTTTGGCTTTGCTTCGTCGCCGTAGTGATATGACCATTGTTTCAGAGCGTGACTACATCAGAAACCGTAAACATTCGGGTTATCGCTCTTATCATGTTATCGTCTCTTATCCCGTTGATACCATTGATGGTCGTAAGGAAATTCTTGCGGAGATTCAGATTAGGACTCTAGCCATGAACTTTTGGGCCACCATTGAACATTCCCTTAATTACAAGTATCAGGGGAACTTTCCAGAGGAGATTAAACTTCGTTTGGAAACTACGGCTCGTATGGCTTATGAACTTGATGAAGAAATGCGTAAGATACGTGATGATATTAGAGAAGCCCAGTTGCTCTTTGATCCAATTAACAGAACTTTGAAGGATAGTGTAGGAAATAGTGATGACACAGATGAAGACCTCTTCGGATGAGATGAAGGTAGCTATTATTGCCAATGGCAAACCCCAAAGTAGGCGTGTTGCCTCGAAACTTTTTAATGCCTTTCGAGATGATCCTGATTTTTATTTGACCAAGAAAAATCCAGATGTGGTCATCTCAATTGGTGGTGATGGCATGTTGCTATCGGCCTTTCATATGTATGAAAAAGAGCTTGCTCGTGTGCGTTTTGTAGGGATTCACACGGGTCACTTAGGCTTTTATACGGATTATTTGGACAGTGAAGTGGATCAATTAATTGAGACGCTTCGAAAAGACAGTGGTGCTAAGATTTCTTACCCTCTTTTGAATGTCAAATTGACCCTGGCTGACGGGCGTTCTTTTACGTCGATTGCTCTCAATGAAGCAGCCATCAAGCGTAATGAGAAAACCATGGCAGCAGATGTTTGCCTTAATGATGTCTTGTTTGAGAGCTTCCGTGGAGATGGGTTGTCGGTGTCAACGCCTACAGGATCAACGGCCTACAATAAATCTTTGGGTGGTGCAGTCCTTCATCCTACCATTGAAGCCTTGCAACTGACTGAGATTGCCAGTCTTAATAATCGTGTGTACCGTACCCTAGGAAGTCCCCTTATTGTACCTAAGCATGAGAAGATTACGGTTTATCCTACTCGAATGGGAAGCTATACTCTATCCGTTGATAATAAAACCTATACCAACCGTAATGTGAAAAAGGTAGAATTCTCAATTGACCAACGTAAGATTTCCTTTGTGGCTAGTGCCAGCCATACAAGTTTCTGGGAACGTGTACGTGATTCCTTTATCGGAGACATGGAAGAATGAGATATGAGTTTACAGTAGGGCGTTCTTGTCGGGTTAAGACCTTTTTGAAGGAGCACGATATTTCTAAAGGTATTCTAGCCAAGATTAAGTTTGAGGGCGGTCATATTTGGGTCAATGGTGAGGAGCAGTTTGCGACTTATCCTGTCCATGAAGGAGATGTGATTGCCATTGAAATCCCTGATGAGGCACCGCACGAGACCTTGAAACCTATTCCTTTTGACTTGGATATTGTCTATGAGGATGACAACTTCTTGGTGATTAATAAACCTTATGGCTATGCTAGTATTCCAAGTGTCAACCATGACAATACTATGGCTAATTTCGTCAAACATCACTTCGTTAGCAATAATTATCCTAATCAGCGTGTGCATATCGTGACACGTCTGGATAAGGATACATCTGGTCTCATGTTGTTTGCTAAGCATGGTTATGCCCACGCGCGTATGGATAAACAGTTGCAGCAGAAGTCTATTAAGAAACATTACTATGCCTTGGTTGAAGGTGATACAAAACTTGAGGAGCAGGGTGAAATCATTGCACCGATTGCGCGTGATGTGGATTCTATTATTACACGTCGGGTTCATAAATCAGGGAAATATGCCCATACGAGCTATCGCTTGGTAGCTGATTATGGTCGAGTGAAGTTGGTTGATATCAATCTTCATACTGGACGTACGCATCAGATTCGTGTGCACTTTGCCCACTTAGGTTTGCCTCTTTTGGGAGACGACCTTTATGGCGGTTCCCTAGATTATGGTATTAAGCGCCAGGCCTTGCATTGTCATCGTCTTGCCTTTATCGATCCTTTCACCAAAAAAGAGATGGTCCATGCATCTTCCTTGACAGATGATTTTGAAACCGTTATCATGAACTTACAAACTAAAAAAGATTGATTGAGGATTTTTTATGCGTAGTCTATTTGGTGAACTTCGTGAACGTATTTTAGGGAAAGGTGTTAAGATTGTTTTTCCTGAGGGTAACGACGACCGTGTGGTTCGTGCTGCTGCCCGTTTGAAATTTGAAGGATTGGTGGATCCTATTATTTTGGGAGACCCAGTTGAGGTTCACAAAATCTTGAGCGATTTTGGCTTTGCAGACTTTAACTATACGATTATTAATCCTGAAGCCTATGAAGGTTTTGAGGAAATGAAGGAAAAATTTGTTGAGATCCGTAAAGGAAAAGCAACGATCGAAGATGCAGAGAAATTGCTTCGTGATGTGAACTATTTCGGTGTTATGCTAGTTAAACTTGGTCTTGCTGATGGAATGGTTTCAGGTGCTATTCACTCAACAGCGGATACGGTGCGTCCTGCCCTTCAAATTATCAAAACAAAACCAGGCATTTCACGTACATCAGGTGTTTTCCTTATGAACCGTGAAAATACCGATCATCGTTTGGTGTTTGCCGACTGTGCCATCAACATTGAACCAAATGCTCAAGAATTGGCAGAAATTGCAATTAATACTGCTGAAACAGCTAAAGTTTTTGGTATTGATCCTAAAGTGGCCATGCTTAGCTTCTCAACTAAAGGTTCTGCGAAATCGCCAAAAGTTGACAGGGTTGTTCAAGCAACAAATATTGCTAAAGAAATGCGTCCTGACTTGGCTATTGATGGTGAGTTGCAGTTTGATGCAGCCTTTGTTCCAGCAACAGCTGCTATTAAGGCTCCAGATAGTAACGTAGCAGGACATGCCAATGTCTTTGTCTTCCCAGGTTTGCAAGCAGGTAACATTGGATATAAGATTGCCCAACGTTTGGGAATGTTCGAAGCTATCGGTCCAATCTTGCAAGGTCTTAATAAACCTGTTAACGACCTTTCACGTGGGGCTAGTGCTGAAGATATTTACAATTTGGCGATTATCACAGCTGCTCAAGCTCTTAATGGCTAATTTTAACTTAAAAACAGAGGTCTGACCAAGGTGTTAGACCTTTTTGTTTTATGCATGACGAGTGATTAAAAATAAATTGAATGAAGTGGCTAGAAATATAGGGAATACAAGGGACTATTGAGTTTGTCGTGTTTTATCATGTAAAATGCTTGTGCAAAATTGTCTGGCAACGACTGCTTTTCTTGATTATTTATGCTATAATGAAAGAGTAAAATTTTATTTTTTGGAGAAATCTTATGAAAAAAAGCAAATGGTTAGCCCTTGCGGGTGTGGCACTCCTCAGTGTAGGTGCCTTAGCGGCTTGTTCTTCTAAGTCAAGTACTAGTGGAACGACTTATGGTTATATTTATAACTCAGATCCTGAAACTTTAGACTATATCACGTCAAATACTGGACCTACTAAGACTGCTGTAACTAACGGTGTAGATGGTCTTATGGAAGCAGATAAATATGGAAATCTTGTTCCCTCAGTAGCTGAAGATTGGTCTGTCTCTCAAGACGGTCTTACTTATACCTATAAAATCCGTAAGGGTGTTAAATGGTATACTTCTGATGGTGAAGAATATGCTGATGTGACTGCTAAGGACTTTGTGACTGGTCTTAAGCATGCGGCTGATAGCAAAGCTGGAGCTCTTTACTTGGTGCAAGATTCTATTGCTGGCTTGTCTGACTACCTCTCTGGTGCCAATAAAGATTTCTCAAATGTAGGCGTTAAAGCAATCGACGATTATACATTGCAATACACCCTTAAAAAACCAGAACCATACTGGAACTCTAAGACAACCTATGGTTTGCTCTTCCCGGTTAACGAAGACTTTCTTAAGAACAAAGGAAAAGATTTTGGTAAGTCAACAGACCCAACATCTATCCTCTATAATGGTCCTTTCCTTCTTAAATCTTTGACAGCTAAATCATCTATCGAGTTGACTAAGAATGAGAATTACTGGGATAAGAAAAATGTGCATTTTGACTCTATCAAATTGTCATATTATGATGGCTCTGACCAAGAATCACAAGAACGTAGTTTCTCTGATGGTGGTCTCAGCATTGCACGTGTCTTCCCTATGAGCTCTAACTATGCGTCAGTAGAAAAGAAATATAAAGATAACATTTATTACACTGCACCAGGTGCATCGACATCAGCTATTGGTGTGAATATTGACCGTCAAAGCTATAAATTCTCAGCTAAGAAGACAGATGCTGAAAAGACATCAACTAAGAAGGCTCTTCTAAACAAAGACTTCCGTCAATCAATCAACTTCGCTATTGACCGTACAGCCTATCAATCACAAGTAAACGGTAAAGATGGGGCTGCTCTTGCTATACGTAACCTCTTTGTTCCTTCTGATTTTGTCAGTGCAGGTGATAAGACCTTTGGTGACCTTGTGACAGACAAGATGAGCACTTACGGTGATGAATGGTCTGGTGTCAATTTTGCGGATGGTCAAGATGGTCTCTACAATGCGGAAAAAGCTAAGACTGAGTTTGCCAAAGCCAAAGAAGCTCTTCAAGGTGAAGGTGTTCAATTCCCAATTCACTTGGACCTTCCAGTTGATCAAAGTTCTAAACTTAATGTTGCTCAAGCTCAATCATTGAAACAAACGATTGAAAAATCATTGGGCAGTGAAAATGTCGTTATCGATATCAACCAGTTGTCATCTGATGATATGCAAAATGCTACTCTTAATGCGGCTAATGCGACAGCAGAAGACTGGGATATTTCAAACGGTGTGGTTTGGGGTCCAGACTATCAAGATCCATCAACTTACCTTGATATCTTTAAGACAACTTCAAGTGAAAATACCAAGACTTTCATGGGTTATGATGATCCAAACAATGCGGCCGCAGCTCAAGTAGGTCTTAAAGATTATGATGCCTTGCTTGATTCAGCAGCTTCAGAAACAACAGACCTCAACGCTCGTTATGACCGCTATGCTCAAGCTCAAGCTTGGTTGGAAGATAGCTCGCTTGTCATTCCATTGACTGTTGGTAACGGTGCAGCACCAGTTATCTCACGCTTGACACCATTTACGGGTGCTAGCATGCAAGTGGGTGATAAGAACTCATCAGACTACTTCAAATATGTGAAACCACAAGAAAAAGTAGTTACTAAGAAAGAATATGAACAAAGTCGTGAAAAATGGCTTAAAGAAAAGAAAGCATCTAACGAAAAAGCTCAAAAAGATCTTGAGAAACACGTTAAATAATATTCTTGAGAAAAAGGCAGTTAGCCTTTTTCTTTTGTCCCAAAAGGGCTAATCCATAGTGTTCATAAGGGGTATAATTGTGAGAAAGTCAGTATAAGACAAAATATTCTGAAAATTGTACTCATCTTATTTTTTATGGTATAATGTAGGCATATAAAAAAGATTTTTTGGAGAATGCTTATGAAAAAAAGTAAATGGTTGGCCATTGCGGGTGTTTCCCTCCTAAGTGTTGGGGTTTTAGTGGCTTGTTCATCAAAATCAAACACTTCAAGCAATACTTATAACTATGTTTATACTGCTGATCCTGAAACATTGGATTACCTTATTTCCAATAAAGGTTCAACGACTGATGCTGTGACAAATGGTGTCGATGGCCTTTTGGAAAACGATAAATATGGTAACTTGGTACCTTCAATTGCTAAGGACTGGACTGTTTCAGCTGATGGTTTGACTTATACTTACAAACTTCGTAAGGGAGTTAAATGGTATACTTCAGACGGTGAAGAGTATGCGGAAGTAACAGCTAAGGACTTCGTAACAGGTCTTAAGCATGCTGCTGATAAAAAGACAGAGTCAATTTACTTGGCAAAAGATTCTGTAGTAGGTCTTGCTGATTATTTCAATGGTACTGATAAAGACTTCTCTAAAGTTGGCGTTAAAGCACTTGATGATTACACTCTTCAGTACACACTTAAACAACCAGAACCTTACTGGAATTCTAAGATGACTTATTCTCTCTTCTGGCCTGTAAATGAAGAGTTCCTTAAGTCAAAAGGGGATAGCTTTGGTAAATCAACAGATCCATCATCTATCCTTTATAATGGTCCATACATCCTTAAGTCATTGACAGCTAAATCATCTATTGAATTGGCTAAAAATGAAAACTACTGGGATAAGAAGAATGTCCACTTCGATGGCATTAAACTTTCTTTCTACGATGCATCAGACCAAGAGTCGCTTGTTCGTAATTTCACTGATGGCGCTTATAGCCAAGCACGTCTATATCCAACAAGCTCAAACTTTAATTCAGTAGAAAAACAATATAAAGATAATATCTTCTATACACAACCATCTGCAGATATTGGTGGGGTTGGTGTTAATATTGACCGTCAGTCTTACAACCATACAGCTAAAAAGACTGATGCTGAGAAAGATTCAACTAAGAAAGCTCTTCTTAACAAGGACTTCCGTCAATCAGTTAACTTTGCTATTGACCGTACAGCTTATTCAGCACAACTTAATGGTGAAAAAGGTGCAGCACTTGCTGTTCGTAACATTCTTGTGAAACCTGATTTTGTTTATGCTGGTGACAAGTCATTCGGTGATTTGGTAACTGAAAAGATGCCTTCATATGGTGACGAGTGGTCAGGTGTTAACCTTAAAGACAGTCAAGATGGTCTCTTCAACGCTGATAAGGCTAAGACTGAATTTAATAAAGCTAAGGAAGCTCTCCAAGCACAAGGTGTTCAATTCCCAATTCACTTGGACCTTCCAGTTGACCAAGCTGCAAAACCAACTGTAGCACGTGCACAATCTTTGAAACAATCTGTTGAAAAGACACTCGGTAAAGAAAATGTTGTTGTAGACGTTAACCAAATGTCTCAAGATGATCTTCTTAACAGTACTTTGTATGCAGCTAACGCAGCAGCAGAAGACTGGGATATCAATATTTCAGTTGCTTGGGTGCCTGACTACGAAGACCCATCAACATTCCTTGATATCTTCAAGACAACAGCTAGTGAGAACACAAAAACTTACATGGGATTCGACGATCCTAACAATGCAGCAGCAGCTCAAGTAGGTCTTAAAGACTTTGATGCTTTGGTTGATAATGCAGCTAAAGAAACAAGCGACCTCAACGTACGTTATGAACGTTATGCAGAGGCACAAGCTTGGTTGGAAGATAGCTCACTCTTCATGCCACTTATGGTTAATAAGGGTGCTGCTCCAATGGTAGCTCGTTTGACACCATTCTCAGGTGCTTACTCTCAAGTAGGACCTAAGGGTTCTGACAGATACTTCAAGTACCTTGAGCCTCAAAAAGATGTTGTCACTAAGAAAAACTATGATAAAGCCCGTGAAAGCTGGCTTAAAGAAAAGTCTAAGTCCAACGAAAAAGCTCAAAAAGACCTTGAGAAACACGTTAAATAAAAGGACGATGGAACTTTCTCATTAGATTGGGAAAGTTCTTTTGGAATTAAAGGAAGAGACATGAAAAAATACATTTTATTGAGAACCCTCCGTTCTCTATTGTCAATATTTGTCGTGACGGCCTTGACCTACACGATTATCTATACCATGGTGCCGAGGCGTCTGATTTTCAGACAGGACCCAAACTACAACAAGATTGCTAAGACAGCTGATTCTAAGGCTAACTATGAAAATACAATCTATGAACGTATGGGTTACATTGATTACTATGACACCAAGGAGTTGCAGGAGAAAGCTAGCTCCCTTGATAAGTCAGTAACCACTAAGCCAACAAAAGAAAATAAAGCTATTTACCAAAAATATGTGGATAGTTTAGGACATGGCTGGCGTTTGCATCAATTCAAGCAAAGTAAACAATTCTATGCAACACGTGATGTGCCAGTGCTTGAACGTGTGTTTGGCTTCTATACGCACCTCTTTGAATTTGACAATACTGGATGGGTTAAAGATAAAACAAATCCAAACTTGAAGCGTTACATCCGTATTGAAAATGATCCAGCTATCGGTTGGTCAGTTGTCGGTTCAGGAACTAAGCATAAATATTTGCTTTACTTTAACAGCCAGTTCCCATTTGTTCACCAAAACTTTGTGAAGATGAACCTTGGTACCTCTTACCCAACATATGCTGAGCAAGGTGTTCTTGATGTTATTACGCAAGGTCAAGGGCAAACACAAAGCTCTGAGGTCAACTTCCCTACTGGTAAGAAGGTATCTTCAGTAGATATCTACTCTCGTACTTATAAATCACCAAGTCAGGCTGATGCGAGAGATCGTTCTTACTATGGAAATGATCCATATACAGCTACCAAGAGTCGCTACCAATACCCATCAATGGTGACAAGTTCTGCTATTGCAGGTTTGATTGGTTTGGTCTTGTCTTATGCTTTGGCAATTCCATTGGGATCATACATGGCACGCTTTAAAAACACACTCTTTGATAGTGTATCAACAGGTGTCTTGACTTTCTTGCTTTCACTACCAACCATCGCCTTGGTTTATATCATTCGTTTGATTGGTTCTGAGATTGGTCTTCCAGATTCTTTCCCTATCTTGGGTGCAGGTGACTGGCGTTCATACGTCTTGCCATCTGTTATTCTCGGTCTCTTGTCAACACCAGGTCTTGCTATTTGGATTCGTCGTTACATGATTGACTTGCAATCACAGGACTTCGTTCGTTTTGCACGTGCCAAAGGGTTGTCAGAACAAGAAATTTCGAATAAACACATTTTCAAAAATGCTATGGTTTCCTTGGTTTCAGGAATCCCGGCATCTATCGTTAGTGTTATCACAGGGGCAACTTTGACAGAAACAATCTTTGCCTTCCCTGGTATGGGTAAAATGTTGATCGACTCTGTTCGTGCTTCAAATAACGCTATGGTTGTGGGTCTTGTATTTATTTTCACAGCTCTCACCATCTTCTCATTGCTTGTGGGTGATATCCTTATGACTATAATTGACCCACGTATCAAATTGACATCTAAAGGAGGTAAATAATGGCTTCAATTGATAAAAGTAAGTTCCAATTTGTAAAGCGCGATGATTTTGCCTCTGAAACAATTGATGCACCAGCTTATTCTTACTGGAAATCAGTGATGCGTCAATTCTTTAAAAAGAAATCAACAGTAGTAATGTTGGGGATCTTGATTGCCATCGTTTTGATGAGTTTTATCTATCCAATGTTCTCTAAATTTGACTTCAATGATGTCTCAAAAGTAAATGATTTCAGTTTGCGTTATGTACATCCAAATGCTCAATACTGGTTCGGTACTGACAGTAATGGTAAGTCCCTCTTTGATAGTGTTTGGTTTGGAGCTCGTAATTCTATCCTTATTGCTGTTATCGCTACCTTCCTTAACGTTGTCATTGGTTTGCTTGTAGGTGCTGTTTGGGGGATTTCTAAGACCTTCGATATGATTATGATGGAAATCTACAACATCATCTCAAATATTCCTGCCCTCCTTGTAGTTATCGTCTTGACTTACTCATTGGGTGCTGGTTTCTGGAATATGATCTTTGCCATGACTGTCACAGGTTGGATTGGTATTGCCTATACCATTCGTATTCAAATCATGCGTTACCGTGATTTGGAGTACAACTTGGCTTCTCGTACACTGGGAACGCCAACTGCTAAGATTGTGGTTAAAAACATCATGCCGCAACTTGTGTCAGTTATCGTAACTATGGCTAGTCAACTCTTGCCAGGATTTATCTCTTACGAAGCCTTCCTTTCATACTTTGGTTTGGGGCTTCCCGTTACGACGCCTAGTCTTGGTCGTTTGATTTCAGACTATGCACAGAACGTTACAGTCAATGCTTATCTCTTCTGGATTCCATTGACTACCTTGATCCTCGTTTCCCTTGCTCTCTTTATTGTCGGTCAAAACTTGGCGGATGCCAGCGACCCACGTACGCATAGATAGGAGTCCAATATGACAGAAAATAAAAATGTAATATTATCGGCTCGCGATATCGTCGTGGAATTTGACGTTCGTGACCGTGTTTTGACAGCCATTCGAGGAGTTTCCCTTGATTTGGTTGAAGGTGAAGTTTTAGCCTTGGTTGGTGAGTCTGGTTCAGGTAAATCAGTATTGACTAAGACTTTCACAGGGATGCTTGAAGAAAATGGTCGTGTAGCTAGCGGTTCTATTGATTATCGTGGCCAAGATTTGACCAAACTTAAGAGTCACCAAGATTGGGCACCTATTCGTGGGGCTAAGATTGCGACTATCTTCCAAGATCCGATGACCAGTCTTGACCCAATTAAGACTATCGGTAGCCAAATTGTTGAAGTTATTGTCAAACACCAAGGAAAATCAGCCAAAGAAGCTAAAAAAATGGCCATTGATTACATGGATAAGGTTGGTATTCCTGATGCTGAAAAACGTTTCAACGAATATCCTTTCCAATACTCTGGTGGGATGCGTCAACGTATCGTCATTGCCATTGCCTTGGCTTGTCGTCCTGATGTCCTTATCTGTGACGAGCCAACAACTGCCCTTGATGTGACCATTCAAGCTCAAATCATTGACCTTTTGAAATCACTCAAAGAGGAGTATGGTTTCTCAGTGATTTTCATTACCCATGACCTTGGTGTGGTAGCAAGTATCGCTGACAAGGTTGCTGTTATGTATGCTGGTGAAATCATCGAGTACGCAACGGTTGAGGAAATTTTCTATGAGCCTTGTCACCCATACACTTGGAGCTTGCTTTCAAGCTTGCCACAGTTGGCTGACGATAAGGGTGAGCTTTTCTCTATTCCAGGGACACCACCATCACTTTATACACCAGTTGTTGGAGATGCCTTTGCCTTGCGTTCAGACTATGCCATGCAAATTGACTTCGAGGAAAAAGCACCACAATTCCAAGTTTCAGATACTCACTGGGCTAAGACCTGGCTCTTACATGAGGATGCACCAAAAGTTGAAAAACCTGAGGTTATCCAAAATCTACATGAAAAAATCCGTACTAATATGGGATTTGCACATTTAGGAGATGAGGAGGAAGGCAATGCCTGAGAAGTTAGTTGAAGTAAAAGATGTGGAGATTTCCTTCGGTGAAGGAAGCAAGAAATTCGTTGCTGTCCACAATGCTAATTTTTTCATCAACAAGGGTGAAACCTTTTCCCTCGTTGGTGAGTCTGGTAGTGGTAAAACGACTATCGGTCGTGCCATTATTGGTCTGAATGATACAAGTAATGGTGAGATTATTTTTGACGGTAAGAAAATCAATGGGCACTTATCTCACTCTGAGAAAAACGACCTTATCCGTCGTATTCAGATGATTTTCCAAGACCCTGCGGCTAGTTTGAATGAACGTGCAACAGTTGATTATATCTTGTCTGAGGGCTTGCATAACTTCCATCTCTATAAGGATGAGGAAGATCGTAAAGCTAAAATCAAGGAAATCATCAAAGAAGTGGGACTTCTTGAGGAGCACTTGACACGTTACCCTCACGAATTTTCTGGAGGACAACGTCAACGTATCGGTATTGCGCGTTCCTTGGTTATGCAACCTGACTTGGTCATCGCTGACGAACCAATCTCAGCCCTTGACGTGTCAGTTCGTGCCCAAATTTTGAACCTGCTTAAGAAATTCCAAAAAGAGTTGGGATTGACCTACCTCTTTATCGCTCACGACTTGTCAGTGGTCCGTTTCATTTCTGACCGTATCGCTGTTATCTACAAGGGGACAATCGTGGAAGTTGCTGAGACAGAAGAACTCTACAACAATCCTATCCACCCTTACACCAAGTCACTCTTGTCTGCTGTTCCTATTCCAGATCCGATCTTGGAACGTAAGAAAGTCTTGAAGGTTTATGATCCAAACCAACACGACTATTCTGTTGATAAACCAGAAATGGTTGAAGTACGTCCAGGACACTTCGTTTGGGGTAACAAAGCCGAAATCGAGACTTATCGTAAAGAACAAAGTAAGTAAGTAAGTCTTTTCAATGCAAAAAAAACCGTGTTCCAAAAGGAACACGGTTTTTCTTTAGTCCAAATTTAAGCGTTTGGTCATGATATAGTAGGTACCAAAGTAACTTGCCGCGATGAGAATGAGAGACTGAACTAGACTAATGATATATGACGAGTTATTAATTGCAGTATATGTTGCATCTCCGGTCAAGGCTGCACCGAGTCCAAAGAAGAAACCAATAAAGAATAGGATAGCCTGAATGGCGAAAAAGGCGACAAATCCCATAAGAACTTTGTTAGTGTTGAAGAGGTTTCCGATACTAATACAGAGGTAATAGAAAAGGATACCAGCAATCATTGACAAGATTGTAGAAGGGATGAAGAGGTAGAAAGCGCCTATCTCTTTTAGGATCTGGCCAAAGTAGCTGGTAGCTAGGAGGATATCTTTCATATCAAGGCAGAAAGCAGCTATAATTCCAATCGAAAGGAGTATAACGAGTGATGAAATGATATCTAAAATAAAGGCTACCAAGAGTTTAGACAAGATTAATTGGTGAGCAGAAACTGGGAGCGTATTGGTTAGATAGCCTTCTCTTCCAAAGACAGTCTTTGCAAAGCGTCTAATAATAAGGACTATTGTCGCTATATAAATAGTTCCCCAAACAATAATAGTGGCAAAAACCATCAGTGTGAAGAAAGCAAAAAAGAGTAGACTAGGTTCTTGGTGGCTCTGTTCAGTTACAAAAATAAATTTTTGAAGCATTAAACCTAAGGGGATAGAGAGTAGGATGGCAATACCATAGATGCCGAGATACCATTTACGGACCGATTGTAATTCATACTTAACTAATTTCCAAAACATGCTCATACCTCCTAGTTGTGGAACATCTCTCTAAAGAGTTTGTCGATAGATTTGCCATGGGCTTGACGAATATTATCAGCATCACCCTGAAGTTCAATCTGACCGTATTTTAAGAAGACAACTTCATCTAGGACAGATTCAATGTCTGCAATCAAATGGGTTGAAATGATAACAGAAGCATCTTCAGAGTATTGGTTGATGATGGTTTTAAGGATGTAGTCACGTGATGCAGGATCGACACCACCGATAGGTTCATCGAGGAGATAGAGTTTAGCCTCACGACTCATAACCAAAATCAACTGAACTTTTTCTTTGTTACCTTTTGAAAGGTCTTTAAGGCGTAAATCAGGCTGGAGCTTTAAATCCTGCAAGAGTTGCAAGGCAAGAGGATAGCGGAAGTCAGCATAGAAATCTTGGAAGAAGTCCAAGTAGTATTGGATAGTCTTACTTTCATCTAAATAAGTTGTATCAGGTAGATATGCTACTTGAGCTTTGGTGATAGGTGATGGCTGAAATCCATTAATGGTTACTAAACCAGAAGTGGGTTGGAGGAGGCCATTCAAAATCTTGATGAGAGTTGTTTTACCACTACCGTTTGGTCCTAAGAGACCAATGATTTTACCAGACGGGATGGACATGGTCACATCTCTAAGGGCTGGAATACCATTATAGGTCTTGGTGAGATTTGTTAGAGTTACAATATCAGTCATCGGTCTATAAGTCCTTTCCTGTTTGTTGGATGTAGTCAGTAATAATGGCTTTGATTTCAGGTGAGCTAAAACCAATGGCTGCCATCTCAGTGACAAAGTTTTTCATGAGACTTTGGGCAATCTCGTGTCGTTTTTGATCAATAAGTTTTTCATCTTCAGTAACAAAGCGACCAGAGGTACGGGCAGAATAGACCAGCCCCTCTTTTTCAAGTTCTTGGAAGGCTCTTTGTACGGTGTTGGGATTGACCCCGGCTTCCTGAGCAAATTCCCTTACAGGTAGGAGTTGTTGTCCCATACTCAATTCCTTGGAAGCTATCTTCAGTTTGACGCGATAGGCGATTTGGAGATAGATTGGCGATTTTTCATCAAATGTCCAAGCCATAAGAGACTCCTTTCTAAAAGTATAATAGGATTATTTTTGTACTACCGTAATGATACAACTAAAACACTGAATTTGCAAGTAAAATGCCATATTTTCTCTAATTTCTTTGGCTTTTCCCAAACTTATATTCCTATTTTTGGTACAATAGGGGCAAGTATATTCGACCTGAAGGGAGATTATTTTGAAAATTTTAGCAACAGATATGGATGGTACCTTTCTAGACCATCTTGGTGCCTATGACAAAGCACGTTTGGATAACCTTTTGGATGCTTGTGAAGCTAAAGATTACGTTTTTACCGTAGCTTCTGGCCGAGCCCTCTTGGCTTTGGAAGAGCTTTTTGATGGGTTTGTGGACCGCATTGCGATTATTGCGGAAAATGGGGCCTTGGTTCAGTACAAGGGTGAAGTCTTGTTTGAGTCCAAACTAGACCCTAAGGATTATTTGGAAATTGCAGATACAACCCTAGCTTTGCCAACTTGTGAGGGAATTCTTTTGTCGGGACGTCGAGGTGCCTATGCACCAAACGATGCAGATCCAGCCTATCTTAAGGCCATGGAACGTTACTATGAAAATGTTATGGCAACGGACCTTGAAGCGGTGACAGATGATATTTTCAAGGTAACTGCTAAGTTCCAAGGAGATACCATCATGGAACGTGGTGACTACCTCAACACGATTTTTGAGGATATGACAGCTGTGACAACTGGCTTTGATTCTATGGATATCATCCTTAAAGGTGTGGACAAGGGCTTTGGTCTTTACCATCTTTGCCAAGAGTTGGGGCGCCAGGCTTCAGATGTTGTAGCCTTTGGTGATAATCTCAATGATATGGAGATGTTGACCTTCGCGGGGCGTGCGGTTGCTACGGAAAATGCGCGTGATGAGATTAAGGCAGTAGCAGATGAGGTGATTGGTCACCATAAAGATGGTGCAGTCTTTGACTACATGGAAGGATTGGTGGGCTCAGATGTCTGAGATTAAATTACTAGCCTTGGACCTAGATGGGACCCTCTTTACTAAGGATAAGCAAGTAACAGCTGAAAATAGAGCTGCTTTGAAGGCGGCAGAAGCTAAGGGAGTTCATGTGGTCATTACGACTGGTCGTCCTCTGCCAGCTATTACTCATATCTTGGAAGATTTGGGCTTGTTAGATGATAAGCACTATAGTGTGACCTTCAATGGTGGCTTGGTTCAGCGTAATAATGGGGATATCCTCATAAAGAAAGAGATGAGTCGAGAAGATTTAAAGCAGATTTATGCTGTCTTTGAACCTCTAGGGCTCCCTATGGATGTTATCAGTGATGGCATTGTCTATGGTGTGCCAAGTAAAGGCAATCATTCTCTCTATCGTCAGGCTAATCCTACCTTGACCTTCGTCGATGTGGAGAGTATTGATGACATTCCTGAAAATATCGTCTATAATAAGGTAGTTACGGTCTGTGAGGAAGCATTTTTGGATGCCCAAATTCAAAAACTACCTAAACAGCTATACCAGAATTTTGAAGTTTTTAAGTCTCGTGAGATTATCCTTGAGGTCATGCCCAAAGGAGTTCATAAAGCTGTAGGCTTGAAACTTTTGTCTGATTATCTTGCCCTTGATAAAAGTCAGGTAATGGCTATGGGAGACGAGGAAAATGACTTGACCATGTTGGAGTGGGCTGGTCTAGGTGTGGCTATGGCAAATGCTGTTCCTAAGGTAAAGGCTGTTGCCAAGGCAGTAACGACAAAAACTAATGAGGAATCTGGAGTGGCTGAGGCCATCTACAAGTATATTCTAGAGAAATAAGGAGAACCAAATGGGTCTATTTGATCGATTATTTGGACAAGAGGAAAACCAGTCACAGGAGACTGTAGCAAATCAAGAAATTTCAGAAACTGAGGCCCTTGATAATCAAGACTTGTCAACAAGTGAAGGGACAAGTGAAAGTCAAGCAGAACAGCTCAGTGAGTCAGAGACTCAAGTAGAAGAGATTTTGTCTACAGAATCTGTTGAAGAAAGCGAATCTACTGTAACAGAAGAAAGTGAAGTAGCGTCTGATGAGGACCTATCTGTTGATGATCAGGCGTCAAGTGAAGCAGAGGGTGTATCAGAGTCAGAAGAAAGCCAAGTCGCTGTGGATAACCACTTCGCAGATGTTATGGCTGATTACTATGCTAAAAAGGCTCAGGTAGCTGCTGCTGCAGAAAAAGGTGAAACGGTTACTTTTGAGGCTGTTCAAACCCGTAAAGTTGAGGAAAAAACTGAAGAAGTTCAGGCCTCAAAAACTGAAACAGAACAAGAGAAATACAATCGTACCCTTAAGAAGACGCGTACAGGGTTTGCTGCTCGCTTGAATGAATTCTTTGCGAATTTCCGTCGTGTTGATGAGGAGTTCTTCGAAGAATTGGAAGAAATGCTGATTCTTTCCGATGTTGGGGTTAATGTTGCAACGCAATTAACGGAAGACTTGCGCTATGAAGCCCGCCTTGAAAATGTCAAAAAGACTGAAGATTTGCAACGCTTGATTATCGAAAAACTTGTGGACATCTACGAGAAGGATGATGTCTACAAGGAGCAGATTAATTTCCAAGATGGTTTGACAGTCATGCTTTTCGTTGGTGTCAACGGGGTTGGTAAGACAACGTCTATCGGTAAGTTGGCGCATAAATACAAACAAGAAGGCAAAAAGGTTATGTTGGTAGCTGCTGATACCTTCCGTGCGGGAGCTGTCGCTCAGTTGGTTGAGTGGGGGCGTCGTGTTGATGTGCCAGTAGTGACTGGTGCTGAGAAGGCTGACCCAGCTTCAGTGGTCTTTGACGGTATGGAAAAGGCCCTTGCTGAAGGAGTTGACGTCCTTATGATTGATACTGCGGGACGTTTGCAAAATAAAGACAATCTTATGGCAGAGCTTGAAAAGATTGGTCGTATTATCAAACGTGTGGTTCCAGAAGCACCTCATGAAACCCTCTTGGCCTTGGATGCCTCAACAGGTCAAAATGCCCTTAGTCAGGCTAAGGAATTTTCAAAAATCACACCTCTTACAGGCCTTGTCTTGACTAAGTTGGATGGTAGTGCCAAGGGTGGTGTGGTTCTAGCCATTCGCCAAGAGTTGGATATTCCAGTGAAGTTAATTGGTTTTGGTGAGAAAATTGATGATATTGGTGAGTTCCATTCAGAAGAATTCATGCAAGGTCTCTTGACTGGTTTGGTTTAAAAGAGTGTTTAAAAAGAGTGAGTACTGGGAAAAGGAATTCACTCTTTTTAATGGTGTCCTCACCTTGAAAAAAGTCACTTTTATTGGTAAAATGGTAAGGAAAAACGCATGCTCTGAAAAGTGAGCTGTAACTTAATCACTGAACAACCCCTAAGCCATAAAAAGAGATGATTGCTTTCTCTTTTTTAAGGTGAGTCATAAGAAGATTTTTAATCTTAGTTTAAGGAGAAGACATGTCTGAACGTGGACTTTTGATTGTTTTTTCAGGGCCTTCTGGTGTCGGAAAAGGAACTGTTCGTCAGGAGATTTTTTCAACACCTGACCATAAATTTGAATACTCAGTGTCAATGACCACACGTGCCCAGCGTCCTGGTGAAGTTGATGGAAAGGATTATTTCTTCCGTTCACGTGAGGAATTTGAAGAGCTTATTCGTAATGGTCAAATGTTGGAATATGCTGAGTATGTAGGTAACTACTACGGAACACCTTTAACTTATGTCAATGAAACCTTGGATAAAGGTATTGATGTTTTCCTTGAAATCGAGGTTCAAGGTGCCCTTCAGGTTAAGAAAAAGGTTCCAGATGCTGTCTTCATCTTTTTGACGCCACCAGATTTGAACGAGCTTCAAGAACGTTTGGTTGGTCGTGGAACAGATTCTGAGGAAGTTATTGCTCAACGTATCGAGCGTGCGCGTGAAGAAATTGCTCTCATGAGCGAATACGATTATGCCATTGTTAATGACGAAGTGCCTTTGGCTGCTGAACGTGTCAAACGTGTTATTGAAGCAGAACACTTCCGTGTTGACCGTGTGATTGGCCGCTATCGTAATATGATTTCAGAAAAGAAATTATCAGATAAATAAATTAGAAATAGGTATAGAATTATGATGTTGAAACCCTCTATTGACAAACTTTTGGATAAAGTGCCTTCAAAATATTCATTGGTTATTTTGCAAGCGAAACGCGCCCATGAATTGGCCGCTGGTGCTGAACCAACTCAAGAGTTTACATCAGTAAAACCAACCCTTCAAGCTCTTGAAGAAATTGAAACTGGTAATGTGACTATTCACCCAGATCCAGAATCTAAACGTGAATTGGCACGTTTGAAAGTGATTCAAGCACGTCTTGCTGCTGAGGAAGAAGAACGTAAAATCAAAGAACAAATCGCTAAAGAAAAAGAAGAAGGCGATAAAATCTAAAATCAAAGTCATGCTTTGGTTTATGAGGAGAGGGGAGCTGAGGCATAGTGTCTCAGCTTCCTTCTTTATGATGATAATCAAGAGCTCAGCTTTTCTTGAGCTTGAAAGATACTGGTCTTAAGGAAGTGACAGGAGGAAATTTATGGTTTTAGTAGCACAAATTATTGTAGACGTTCCTCTGATGCAGACGGATAGGCCTTATAGTTACCTTATCCCTGAAGCCATGCAAGGTCAAATTGCCATTGGTATGCGAGTGCATGTACCTTTCGGTAAAGGAAATCGTCTATTGCAAGGCTTTGTTATTGGCTTCGAGGAGCAGGAGGATTTAAGAGACTTTCCTGAATTAAAACCTATTGCTGAGCTTTTAGATTATGAGCCAGTCCTTAATCAGGATCAACTAGACTTGGCTGATCAGATGCGACATACGGTCTTTTCCTATAAGATTTCCATCTTGAAGTCAATGCTACCTGGTCTCCTTAATTCTCAGTACGATAAGGTTATCATGGCGACTGATAAACTAGGTGAAGAAGATAAACAGACTTTTCTTCAGGGGCAGGATCATGTTCTTTTCTCGCAGTTGTCAGAGGAGCAGCGTCAAGCCATTCCTCGTCTGGTCCAGTCTGGGCGTGTAACGGTTGATTACCTTGCTAAGGATAAGCAGAACATTAAGACTGAGAAGCACTATAGTGTTCAAAAGGGCACTCTTGAGACTTTGGCAATTTCACAACGGGCTAAGAGACGTTTGGAGATGCGTGATTTCTTGCTCGAGAAGAGTGAGCCAGGGAAGGTGGCAGACCTCCACAAGCTTTTTTCACGAGATGTGGTTAAGTTTTTCATTGAAGCTGGTGCCTTGGTCATCACAGAAGTTGAGGTCAATCGTGCCGACAGCTACTTTGAAAAGGTAGAGAAGACGGATTTTCTTGAACTTAATGCTCAACAAGCGCATGCGGTTGAAGAAATGACGCGCCAAATCAGACAAGGTGGTAAACCTTTCTTGTTGGAAGGGGTGACGGGATCTGGTAAGACCGAGGTTTATTTGCATCTTATCGAGAGGACCTTGGCCATGGGGAAAACGGCCATTGTCTTGGTTCCAGAGATTTCCCTGACACCGCAAATGACTAATCGTTTCATTTCACGTTTTGGTGACTTGGTGGCAATCATGCATTCAGGCTTGTCAGATGGTGAGAAATTTGACGAGTGGCGTAAGGTTAGATCTGGCCAAGCAAAGGTTGTGGTTGGTGCACGTTCGGCTATCTTTGCTCCCTTGGAAAATATTGGGGCCATCATCATTGATGAGGAACATGAAGCGACTTATAAACAGGAGTCTAACCCTCGCTACCATGCTAGAGATGTGGCCTTGCTTAGGGCTAAGAGTCATGGAGCCGTGCTTGTCCTTGGTTCAGCAACACCATCTATTGAGACACGGGCGAGAGCTCAGAAAGGGGTTTACCATTTTCTTGAGTTGACGCAAAGGGCCAATCCGAATGCCAAAATTCCGCAGGTGGAAGTGGTGGACTTCAAGGACTATGTGGGCCGTCAAGAGGCGAGTGATTTTACGCCACCGCTCCTGGAAAAAATCAGAGAACGTTTGGCCCATAAGGAACAAGTCGTTTTGATGTTGAACCGTCGTGGCTATTCCTCTTTTGTCATGTGTCGTGATTGTGGCTATGTGGATGATTGTCCCAACTGTGATATTTCATTGACCTTGCACATGGATACTAAGACCATGAATTGCCACTATTGTGATTTTCAAAAAGCAATACCACATGTCTGCCCTAACTGTCAGAGTCGTCAGATTCGCTATTATGGGACTGGGACACAGAAGGCTTATGACCAATTGACGGAACTTTTGCCAGAAGCCAAAGTGATTCGTATGGATGTTGATACGACACGTAAGAAAGGGGCTCACGAGAAACTCTTGGAGGCCTTTGGAAGTGGCAAGGCCGATATTTTGCTCGGAACCCAGATGATTGCCAAGGGCTTGGATTTTCCAAATGTTACCTTGGTAGGGGTCTTGAATGCAGATACGTCGCTAAATTTACCAGATTTTCGTTCGGCTGAGCGTACCTTTCAACTCTTGACTCAGGTGGCTGGTCGTGCTGGTCGTGCGGATAAGGAAGGGGAAGTTATTATTCAAACCTATAATCCTAGTCATTATGCCATTCGTTTTGCACAGCAACAGGATTATGAAGGTTTCTACGCCTATGAAATGGGGATTCGACGTCAGTTGGCCTATCCGCCTTATTTCTATACGGTAGGAATTACGCTTTCTCACAAGGATGAAGAGTTTGTAGTTCGCAAGAGCTATGAGGTTATGGCTTATTTAAGAGAGCACCTGTCAGACAAGGTGACCTTCCTAGGGCCTACGCCTAAGCCAATTGCCCGAACACATAACCTTTATCACTATCAGATTATTATCAAATACCGTTTTGAGGATAACTTGGAAGAAACACTTAATAGGGTCCTTGACATGACTCAGGAACCTGAAAACAAGGACCTGCGTTTGATTATTGATCACGAACCTCAGAATTTTACCTAATCTAGAAAAGGAAGAATATGACAAAATTAGTATTTATGGGAACGCCTGCCTTTTCAGCGACAGTGCTGGAAGGACTTTTGACCGATGAGCGTTATGATATTGTCGCTGTGGTGACGCAACCAGACCGAGCTGTCGGCCGTAAAAAAGAAATTCGCATGACACCGGTCAAGGAAGTTGCCTTGGCACATGACTTGCCAATTTATCAACCTGAAAAGTTATCAGGTTCTGAGGAAATGGCACAACTTATGTCACTTGGTGCTGATGGTATTGTTACTGCGGCTTATGGACAATTCTTGCCAAGCAAGTTGCTTGATAGCATGGATTTTGCAGTGAATGTCCACGCTTCACTCCTGCCAAAATACCGTGGTGGAGCACCTATCCATTATGCCATTATCAATGGTGATGCAGAAGCGGGTGTGACGATTATGGAAATGGTCAAGGAAATGGATGCTGGTGACATGGTTAGCCAAAAGGCCTTGCCAATTCTTGACGAGGATAATGTTGGTACCATGTTTGAAAAATTGGCAGTCTTGGGTCGTGACCTCTTGCTTGAAACCTTGCCTGCCTATATCGCTGGAGAAATCAAACCTGTTCCTCAAGATGCCAGTCAGGTAACATTTTCGCCAAATATTAGTCCAGAAGAGGAGCGCCTTGATTGGAATAAGCCGGCTCGTGACATCTTCAATCAAATCCGTGGTATGTACCCATGGCCTGTAGCACATACCTTGCTTGATGGTAAACGTTTCAAAATTTATGAAGCAGATTTGGCAGAAGGCCAAGGACAGGCTGGTCATGTCATTGAAAAGACCAAGAAGAGTTTGGTAGTTGCGACTGGTCAAGGAGCCATTTCGCTTAAGACAGTTCAACCTGCAGGAAAACCTCGTATGGCTATTGCTGATTTCCTTAATGGGGTCGGACGCAATCTTGAAGTAGGTGATGCATTTGGCCAATGATTGGAAAAAAACTGCTCGTGGACAGGCACTTGAAGTCTTAGAAGAAGTCTTTCAGGAAGGGGCTTACTCAAATATTGCTCTCAATGTACATCTGAGCAAGTCGCAGCTGACAGATAAGGACAAGGCCTTGGTGACGGAAATTGTCTATGGGACCGTGGCTCGTAAGATTACTTTGGAGTGGATTCTAGCCCATGTCATTGAGGACCGTGATAAGCTTGAACCTTGGGTTTATGACTTATTACTTTTGAGCCTTTATCAGTTGGCCTATTTAGATAAGATTCCAGCCCATGCGGTGGTTAATGATGCCGTTTCTATTGCCAAAAATCGTGGCAATAAAAAGGGTGCTGAGAAGCTGGTAAATGCGGTTCTTCGTAAACTATCTAGCCACCCTTTGCCAGATCCAAGCCAGATTAAACGTGTCAATAAACGCTATTCTGTTCAGTATTCTCTACCTGTATGGTTGGTTAAAAAACTTATCGACCAGTATGGAGAAGCCCGTGCCCTTGCTATTTTCCAAAGCCTCTTTGTGAGAAATAAGGCTAGTGTGCGTGTAACGGATGCGTCACGTTTGGAAGAGATAGCGGAGACCACTGGGGCTGAGCGTTCAGTCCTATCACCAGTCGGGCTTGTTAAGTCTTCAGGTTACTTTGCTGGGACAGATTATTTTAAAGAGGGCTTATTGACCATTCAGGATGAGACCAGTCAACTGGTTGCACCAACTTTAGGGATTCAAGGCGAGGAAGAAATCCTGGATGCCTGTGCGGCACCTGGTGGTAAGACGGTTCATATGGCCTCTTATTTGACGAGTGGACATGTGACGGCGCTTGACCTCTATGATCATAAGCTTGCCCTTATCGAAGAAAATGCACAACGTCTTGGCCTAGCTGATAAGGTTAAGACACAGAAACTAGATGCAAGTAAGGTACATCAAGTCTTTCCGGCTGATAGTTTTGACAAGATTTTAGTGGATGCTCCTTGTTCAGGGATTGGACTCATTCGTCGGAAACCCGACATCAAATATAACAAGGATCTCCAAGACTTTGAGTCCCTTAAGGCTGTACAGTTGGATATCCTATCCAGCGTTTGTCAAACCCTACGAAAAGGTGGTATAATAACATATAGTACTTGCACCATCATAGCAGAAGAAAATCAAGAGGTGATTCAAGCCTTTCTTGAGAGCCATCCTGATTTTGAGCAAGTTGCCTTAGACCATCTATGTAAGGACATCGTGGTCAATGGCTGTTTGGCAATTACCCCCGAACAGTATTTAACTGATGGTTTTTTCATCGCACAGTTGCGTAAAAAAGCTTAGGGTTACAGAGGAGGAAATGCTGACGCAAGTCAGAAAGAAAACTATGGAAATATCATTATTAACGGACATTGGCCAAAAACGGTCAAATAACCAGGATTTTGTTAATAAGTTTGTCAACCAAGCTGGTGTTACCCTTGTCGTTGTTGCAGATGGAATGGGTGGACACCGTGCTGGAAATATTGCCAGTGAGATGTCAGTGACTGACCTTGGTCGTGACTGGATTAACACTGATTTTCGTGAGTTGAGTCAAATTCGTGATTGGATGATTGCTGCCATTGATGCAGAAAATCGTAAAATCTATGAACTTGGCCAAAACGAAGAATATAAGGGAATGGGAACAACTATTGAGGTTCTTGCCTTTGTTGATAACGCTGTGATTTTTGCTCATGTTGGAGATTCACGTATTGCCCTTATCCGTAATGGTGAGTATAAGCAATTGACGAATGACCACTCTTTGGTCAATGCTCTGATTAAGGCTGGTCAATTGACAAAAGAGGAAGCAGCTGTTCATCCACAACGTAATATTATTACACAATCTGTAGGGCAGGCCGCTCCAATTGAAGCTGATCTTGGTGTCCAACAATTGGAACCAGGAGACTATATTCTGGCTAATTCAGACGGCCTAACTAACATGATTTCAACCGAACAGATTGTTCATATTGTTAACAGTCCTGGTTTCCTTGAAGAAAAAACCAGTCGTCTAGTAGCCGCTGCTAATGAGGCAGGTGGTCTTGACAATATTACCGTTGCCCTCGTTAAAGTAGAAAGTGAGGAAGGATAATGATCCAAGTTGGCAAATTGTTTGCTGGACGTTATCGAATCCTTAAAGCTATCGGACGTGGTGGTATGGCGGATGTTTATCTGGCTAATGACCTGATCTTGGATAATGAGAAAGTGGCCATTAAGGTGCTTCGTACTAATTATCAAACCGATCAGGTAGCTGTGGCACGTTTCCAGCGTGAAGCACGTGCCATGGCAGAACTCAGTCATCCCAATATCGTTGCAATCCGAGACATTGGCGAAGAAGACGGCCAGCAGTTCTTGGTGATGGAGTACGTGGATGGTTCGGACTTGAAGAAATATATTCAAGACCATGCGCCACTTTCTAACCAAGATGTTGTGCGTATTATGGGAGAGATTCTTTCTGCCATGACTCTTGCCCATCAAAAGGGTATTATCCACCGTGACCTTAAGCCACAAAACGTTCTTTTAACTAAAGACGGTAGGGCCAAAGTTACAGACTTCGGGATTGCGGTTGCCTTTGCAGAGACTAGTTTGACTCAAACCAATTCTATGTTGGGTTCTGTCCACTACCTCTCACCAGAGCAGGCGCGTGGATCTAAAGCAACTATCCAAAGTGATATCTATGCTATGGGTATCATGCTCTTTGAAATGTTGACAGGGCGTATTCCATATGATGGTGATAGTGCAGTTACCATCGCTCTTCAGCATTTCCAAAAACCATTACCATCAATCTTGGCTGAGAATCATAATGTTCCTCAGGCATTGGAAAATGTGGTTATTCGAGCGACAGCTAAAAAGCTTGAAAATCGTTATAACAGTACTTTGGAAATGAGCCGAGATTTAGTAACTAGCTTATATCCTAGCCATAGCCGTGATGCTAAGGTAGTCTTTGATGACATGACGGATACTAAGACTTTGCCTAAGGTTACTCCAGTTCCGTCAGTAAGCTCTGAGAAAAAGGCAACTGCCAAGTCATCAGAGTCAAAACAAGCTGTAAGTAAGCAACCAAGGAAAAATTCAACACTAGCTAAGAATAAAAAGAAGAAAAAAAAGAAAAGCTTTTTCTCGACATCACTCAAGGTATTCCTGGGGTTGGTCTTTATCGGGATTATCATTTTTGCCTATTTGGTATTTACCAACCCTGATAGTACTCAGGTGCCTAACGTGGTCGGTCAAGAGTTGTCCACAGCTCAGACTAAAATTGAGGGTGCTGGATTTAAGGTAGGAGAAGTTAAGGAAATGGAAGATGACTCTGTCGATACAGGCAAGGTCGTAAAGACTGATCCTACAGCTGGAACCACACGAAAAGAAGGATCAAGTATTGATATCTATGTTTCTTCTGGTAGTAAAGGTTTCGCTTTGAAAGACTACAAGGGTAAAAACTATAAGGATGCCATTGAGGATTTAACTTCGAATTATGGCGTTTCTGAGGACCAAATTGATATTCAGCATGTCGAAGACGACAGTGCTGAAGAGGGAGAAATCCTATCTCAAAGTCCAGGTAAAAACAAGTCTTTCAATCCTAAGGATAGTAAGGCCAAGATTAAGTTCCGTGTGGCAACTCCTAAGACAGTTACCATGCCTGATGTGACTGGTTTGACGGTTTCAACAGCGGTTCAAACTTTGAATCGTAAGAGTATCTCAAGTAGTAGCATCGAGTATCATGACTATAATACTGGTGCTAAGTTAGACAAGGATAAGGTTCCTAGCAGCACAGAGGTCCTTTATCAAGATCCACAAGCTGGTATAAGCGTTGATGGTACAGTGATTCTCTATGTTTCGGTTGCAACAGCAAGTTCAAGCCTACAGTCAAGCTCAAGCAGTACGACACATTCGTCATCGACGAGCTCAAGTACTGAAAGCACAAGCTCTAGTACTGAAACACCGACAGAGGCTACTCACACAGACCAACAATAGTTTTTAATAATTGAGACATAAAAAAGAGAGGTTATTCAATCTCTCTTTTTTCTTATCTAGAGTTCTGTCGATAGCTTAAAAAGCCTGCTTGCCAGGGGTCAGAGATTCTTTTATAATGAAGACATCACATATAGGAGAGACGCTATGAGAAACCGTAGAAAACTGAGAAGGTATATCATTACCTACGATATCGTCATGACGGTCCTGGCCCTGATTTCCATTGGCTTGGTTATCTTTGATTTAGTTGGCTTAATTCCAATTGGAAGGCGACCTTTCAGAGTGATAGATCAGTCTATAACGCTCATCTTTGCCATTGATTATGCGATTCGTTTCTCCCTGGCACCTCGTAAGCGAATTTTTGTTAAAACGCATGTCTTGGACTTGTTGGCTATTATTCCCTACAATGAAGTCTTTACCTTCCTTCGTTTTTCAAGGGTGGGACGCTTTGCTCGTTTGGCCAAACTCTCACGCTTAATTGGTTTGAGTAGCAAGCTCAAGCACATTTCCAATCGCATTAATCGAAGAAATGGCTTTTATTTTCTACTTTCGGTTAATAGTATTATCATCCTTATCAGTAGTGCCGTTATTGCTCGGGTAGAGCACCATAATTTTATAGATGCTATTTGGTGGTCTGTAGCAACGGTTACTACGGTAGGTTATGGCGATATCGTTCCTCGAACATTGGTAGGTAAGGCAGTTGCTGTTATTCTCATGTTTAGTGGGATTGCCACTCTGGGCTTGTTAACAAGCTCTCTCAATAATATTTTTGTGCGTTCAGGTCGTCAGACTGAACGAAAATTAGCTGAGATTGAGAAGGAGTTGGCAGAGCAGCGTGTCATACTGGAGGAAATCAGAAGTACGGTGCAACTCATAAATAGTAAAATGGACGAAACTGACGATTAAGATTTTTGAATGAAAGACAGTGTTTCCTATAATGGAGGCACTTTTTTTCATTCTGCTGCCCCTTTTCTATCTTGTCTAGTCTGTGCTCAAACTGGGTCTTTTTGTCAATTGCCTTAAAATTTGATAGAATGAAGCCTGTATACTTTTATTTGAGAGGTCCTTATGACCAAATTTAATTTTTTCTTAGTGGTGGAAGCCCTGCTTTTGACTCTGGGTCTGATCACCATCTTTAATAATGATATTACCAGTTTTATTTTCATTCTGGTCTTGACCTTGTTGGCCGTTCGCTTTTTTAACAAGGAGTCCAAGAGTGACTTTGTCTTGACCATCAGTTTGATCTCACTTTTTCTGGTTTCCATGTGGAATATCTATGTGGTACTTGCTATCCTAGTGGGTGTGGCCTATGTCATGATAAACCATTTCTCACAGGTTAAGAAAAAGAATCGCTATGCCCTCATTCAATTCAAAGAAGATAATTTGAATCCTCGGGCTGTCCGAAATCAGTGGATTGGGACTCGTATGGAACCTGTCAGTGATCGTTATGACTTTGATGATATCAATATCATCCGTTTCTTTGGGACAGATGTGATTGATTTGACTCAGGTTATTGTTTCGGGGCGAGATAATGTCGTGATTTTGCAGAAACTGTATGGACCGACGACTATCTTGGTACCAATTGATGTTTCCGTTAAACTCAACATATCGGCAATCTATAGCTCTGTCACCTTCTTTAATGAAGATGAATACGACCTCCGTTATGAAAGCTTGACCTTGCAGGGGGCGGAGTATGAGCATGCTCATCGGACGGTTAAATTGATTCTCAATGTGGGAGCTGGACCAGTGGAGGTACGTCGCAAATGAAGAAACAGTACCTATTTTTAATCCTGATTTACTCGGTTGTTGTTTTGGTTGGAGTTACTCTTGTAGTGATGGATAGCTTTAACCTCAACTTTTCACTGGTTTTCGGCAATCTGTCTCAGGCCTTCCACTTCCTTTTTAACATGGTTTTTGTGGTTCTGAGTTTGCTCATTTTGCTTTATATTCTTTGGGCCATTGCCAATGATAACAGTATGCGTTCAGTCAATCAGGATTTGCGCCGCATTATCAATAATCAACCAGTCAAACGTCAGGGAGATATTGAGTTAGACAAGAATATGATGCGCTTGTCTCATAAGATGCGTAAATTGACTAAGGATTTGCAGAAAACTGAGAATGCCCAAGCTCTACAAAGTCGTGATATTATCAAGAAGGAGAGAGGTCGTATTGCTCGGGACCTTCACGATACCGTTAGTCAGGAACTTTTTGCGGCTAGTATGATCTTATCTGGTGTATCTCAGATGGCGGATCAGCTAAGTAAGGAAGATTTGCATAATCAAATCCAGGCGGTTGAGGCTATGCTGACGGACGCTCAAAATGATATGCGTGTCTTGCTTTTGCATCTTCGCCCGACAGAGCTTGAGAACAAGACCTTGCAAGAAGGCTTGCAGATGATCCTTAAGGAATTAACCGATAAATCCAATATCCATGTCGTCTACAAGGATATGGTTAAGAAAGTGCCCAAGCGTATTGAAAATAATCTCTTTAGGATTGCCCAAGAGTTTATCTCTAATACCCTTAAACACGCCAAGGCTAGCCAGATAGAGGTTTATCTCTATCAAAATAGTCAGGAAATTCAATTGAAAATGTTGGATAATGGTGTTGGTTATGATTTAAATGCGTCGACTGACGAGATGAGTTATGGCCTGAAAAATATCCAAGAGCGAGTCGATGAAATGGCAGGAACTGTGCAGTTCCTATCTGCTAAAGGTAAGGGGACGTCTATTGATGTCCGTGTGCCGATATTAAGAGGAGAAGACAATGTCGAATAAGATTAATGTGATTTTGGTCGATGACCATGAGATGGTCCGTTTGGGCCTTAAGAGTTTCTTGAATCTCCAAGGAGATGTAGAAGTAGTTGGGGAGGCAGGGAATGGTCGAGAGGGTGTCGATCTTGCCTTGGAACTGCGTCCGGATGTCGTCGTTATGGACCTTGTTATGCCTGAATTGGATGGTGTTCAAGCGACTTTGGAATTGCTCAAAGAATGGCCTGAAGCCAAGATTTTGGTTTTGACTAGCTATTTGGACAATGAAAAAATTTATCCAGTCATTGAAGCTGGTGCTAAAGGCTATATGCTTAAAACCAGCAGTGCGGCAGAGATTCTTAATAGTATCCGTAAGGTTTACCGTGGTGAAGAAGCTATCGAAACTGAGGTGGACAATAAGATTAAATACCATGATAGCCATCCGGACCTACACGATGACTTGACGGCACGTGAACGTGATATCTTGGCCCTTTTGGCTAAGGGGTATGACAATCAAACTATTGCTAATGAGCTATTTATTTCATTGAAAACCGTTAAAACTCACGTGTCTAATATCCTTGGAAAACTCAATGTTGATGACCGTACTCAGGCAGTCGTTTATGCCTTTAGACATCATTTGGTTTCGCAGGATGATGAATAAAGCTATCAACTAAGCTTGTTATCTAGGGGCTAGAGAGGGTTCTCATAACTCTTAACCTTAACTCGGATTTTGCGAGTCAAATTCTTTGACTTTATTTCTAGCAAAACATATAATTAAACCATCCTAAAACTTTTCTTTTTTCATATGAGGTTGAAGCGACCTCATATCATCTATCTAAGTTCGCTTAGATGATGAAATCTCCTAACTCCTAGCAATCGGTATTTCCGGTTGCTTTTTTTGAAAAAAGTTTAAAAAAGTGTTGACAGCCTACTAGTTTTTCTGTAGAATAATAAGAGTCTTTTGGGGTATAGCCAAGCGGTAAGGCAAGGGAC
>NZ_KV831739.1:0-37629 GCF_001837205.1 Streptococcus sp. HMSC064D12 | reverse complement strand
CTCATGCGTTGGTTCGAATCCAGCTACCCCAGTTCTACCTGAGGGTAGAGACACAGATTATGGTCCGTTGGTCAAGGGGTTAAGACACCGCCTTTTCACGGCGGTAACACGGGTTCGAATCCCGTACGGACTATAAGTACCAGCTAGAGAAAGCTGGTTTTTTTGTGTCCTTTTTGATAAAATAGAGGGGTTGACTGGCTTAGGTCAGACATTTTATACCACTTTAAAATCATAAATAACGAGACCTCGACCCGAAGAAAAACCTTTGTTTTGTGATGGTTATCAGATGATGATAAGCCCTTGGTCGAGTCGTGGTTTTATTTGAATAAGAAAACAGATAATAAGGAAATGCAATGACATACTATAACGTTGGAAAGATTGTAAATACACAGGGCTTGCAGGGCGAACTTCGTGTTTTGTCTGTAACAGATTTTGCGGATGAACGTTTTAAGAAGAAGAGTGTCCTAGCCCTTTTTGATGACAAAGATAATTACATCATGGATGTCGAGATTGCGAGTCACCGTAAGCATAAGAACTTTGATATCGTTAAGTTTAAAGGGCTTTACCATATCAATGATGTAGAGAAGTATAAAGGCTGCAGTCTTAAGATTGCTGAGGAAAATCTAACAGACCTTGATGACGGTGAATTTTACTACCATGAAATCATTGGCCTTGATGTTTATGAAGGTGATACTTTGATTGGTCAGGTCAAAGAGATTCTTCAACCGGGTGCTAATGATGTTTGGGTGGTAAAACGTAAAGGCAAGAAAGACTTGCTCTTGCCATATATCCCACCTGTAGTTCTTGATGTTGATGTTGCAGCTGGCCGTATTGAGGTTGAGCTCATGGAAGGATTAGACGATGAAGATTGATATCTTGACCCTATTTCCAGATATGTTTGCTCCCTTAGAGCATTCCATTGTTGGTAAGGCAAAGGATAAGGGGCTTCTAGAAATCAACTATCACAATTTCCGTGAAAATGCGGAAAAGGCTCGTCATGTAGATGATGAACCTTATGGTGGCGGACAAGGCATGTTGCTACGTGCCCAGCCAATTTTTGACACCTTTGACAAGTTAAATGTCACTAAGCCTCGTGTTATCCTCCTAGATCCTGCGGGTCGTACCTTTGATCAGGCCTATGCAGAAGAATTGGCGCAAGAAGAGGAACTGGTCTTTATCTGTGGCCATTATGAGGGCTATGATGAGCGCATCAAAACTTTGGTGACAGACGAGATTTCCTTGGGAGACTTTGTCTTGACTGGGGGAGAGCTGGCTGCTATGACTATTGTAGATGCCACTGTCCGTTTGATTCCTGAGGTTTTAGGTAAGGAAGCTAGTCATAAGGATGATAGTTTCTCATCAGGGCTTTTGGAATTTCCACAGTACACTCGCCCAGCTGAGTTTCGTGGCATGAAGGTGCCAGATGTGCTCTTGTCAGGCCACCATGTCAATATTCGACGTTGGCGTATGGAGCAGAGTTTGCGTAAGACCTGGGAGCGTCGACCAGATCTTTTGGAAAACTATGACTTTACGGATGAAGAACGTCAGATTTTAGAAGAGATAAAAGCAGAAGGAAAATAAAATGTCAGAAGAAAAGATTTATGATATTACCATTATTGGTGGTGGACCAGTAGGACTTTGGGCTGCCTTTTATGCCGGTCTACGTGGCATGACTGTTAATATTATTGAGAGTCTGTCAGAACTTGGTGGACAGCCTGCCATTCTCTACCCTGAGAAGAAAATCTACGATATCCCAGCCTTTCCTCAAACAACAGGTGCGGAATTGACAGAAAACCTCTTGACTCAGCTTAAGCGTTTTGAAGATCGTGTCAGCATTCATTTGAAAGAGGAAGTTCAAACCTTTGAAAAGACCGATGGCATCTTCACAATTACTACTAGCAAGGGTCAACACTTGTCTAAGGCTATCGTCATTGCCTGTGGAAATGGTGCCTTCGCCCCACGTCCTTTAGGTGTGGACAATGAAGAAGATTATGCGGATAATAACTTGTTCTATAATGTGCATAGCCTGGACCAATTTGCTGGCAAGAAGGTTGTGATTGCTGGTGGTGGCGATTCAGCTGTTGACTGGGCCAATCACTTGGATGGTATTGCTGAGAGCGTGACCTTGATTCACCGCCGTGATGCCTTTCGTGCCCATGAGCATAGTGTAGAGCTTCTTCATCAATCATCAGTTAATGTGATGACGCCTTATGTACCCCTTGAAATCAAGGGTGAAAATGGTCTTGCCCAAAGTTTGACCGTTCAAAAAGTGAAGTCAGACGAGGTTGTGGAATTGCCACTTGATGCCCTTATTGTTAGCTTTGGCTTCTCAACCAACAATAAAAACCTTCGTAACTGGAATGTTGACTTCAAACGCTCTAGCGTTACGGTCAATGCTCAGTTTGAAACTTCACAAGAGGGTGTTTATGCTATTGGTGATGCAGCAGAATATGAAGGTAAGATTGACTTGATTGCTGTGGGAATGGGTGAAGCCCCTATCGCTATCAACCAAGCCATCCAATATATTGATCCAGACGGTAAGAATCGTCCGGTTCACTCAACATCATTAATTGAAGAATAATGTCAAAAGAAGACTTTGTCTTCAAACTAAGGAGAGACTTGTCTCTCTTTTTTCATGTCTAAAAACGTGGTATAATACACCTATGGCTACAACGAAAAAAACGAAAAAAGGGGCGGCTTCTAAGAATGGTAAGAAGCGTCTTACAAAAGCAGAATTAGACAGACAGAAGGCGATTAAGCGAATGCTATGGACCTTCTTTTTTGCCTTTGTCTTAATTTTCCCAGTCTTTCGATTGGGGTTCTTTGGGGTTACCCTCTATAATATCTTTCGAGTATTTGTGGGGAGTATGGCTTACCCTTTAATTTTTGCTATCTATGTTTATCTCTTTGGCTTTAAATGGTTACGTAAACACAGTAACTATGTCACAGGATTTTGGATGGTCTTTGCGGGGCTCTTGTTGGAGTTTCACGCCTATCTCTTTAGTCTAGATCGTATGAGCGGTCTGGATATTTTCCCTGGTACCAAGGACTTGCTTTTTGGGGAACTTGTGAGTGTGCAAGTCGCTCGTTTTGCGGGTGGTGGTATGTTGGGGGCTCTTCTGTACCAACCGATTTCCTTCCTCTTTTCAAATATCGGTAGCTTCATGATTGGGGTATTGATTATTCTCTTGGGTGCTTTCATTCTTAGCCCTTGGGATGTCTTGGATATCATGGAGTATGCTAAGGAAGCTTGGCAGAAAGGGGCTGAGAAGCGTTTGGAACGGACGGCTCAACGTCAGGAGAAGAAGGCAGAACGTCAGGCTCAGAAAGAACGTGAAGCAGAAGAACGTGCCGAGGCCGAGCGTCTGGCTGATTTAACTGTCGACGAGGAGACGGGAGAAATCTTAGATGATGCCGCAGAGGCCTTGCCACAAGAAGCTGAGATTTTTGCATCTGAACCTGAAATCAGTGATTATGCCTCTGAGGATTACTATGATAATCTGCCTCCAGAGGATTATGAGGATTTCCAAGAAGATTATGCACCTTATCCAGAGGATGTGCCAACCGAGGAGTTTCCGCCATCTATGGTGGTTGAGGGAGATGATGCTCCTGTCGAGGTTGATTTCACGCCTAAGGAACTCCTGCAGTATAAATTACCTCATATAGATCTCTTTGCACCTGATAAGCCTAAGAGTCAATCTAAAGAGAAGAACATCGTTCGTAAGAATATTCGAATCTTAGAAGATACCTTCAAGAGTTTCAATATTGATGTCAAGGTTGAGCGGGCTGAAATTGGACCGTCAGTGACCAAGTATGAGGTCAAGCCTGCTGTTGGGGTTCGTGTTAACCGCATTTCAAATCTAGCGGATGACTTGGCTCTAGCTCTAGCTGCGAAAGATGTCCGTATCGAGGCACCTATTCCTGGAAAATCTTTGGTTGGTATCGAAGTGCCTAACTCAGAGATTGCGACGGTTTCTTTCCGAGAACTTTGGGAACAGTCCAAGACGGACCCTAATAAGCTCTTGGAAGTTCCTCTCGGTAAGGCAGTTGACGGTTCGGCTCGTAGCTTTGATTTGGGTCGGATGCCTCACTTACTAGTCGCTGGATCTACGGGTTCTGGTAAATCGGTTGCGGTTAACGGTATTATCTCTAGTATTCTTATGAAGGCTCGTCCTGATCAGGTGAAGTTCCTCATGGTAGATCCTAAGATGGTTGAACTTTCGGTTTACAATGATATTCCTCATCTCCTTATCCCTGTGGTGACTAACCCACGTAAGGCCGCTAAGGCTCTTCAAAAAGTGGTAGATGAGATGGAAAATCGTTACGAACTCTTTAGTAAGTTTGGTGTGCGTAACATTGCTGGCTACAATGCCAAGGTGGAAGACTGGAACGCTCAGTCGCAAGAAAAACAGATTCCCTTGCCATTAATTGTGGTTATTGTTGATGAGTTGGCTGACTTGATGATGGTAGCCAGTAAGGAAGTGGAAGATGCCATCATTCGTTTGGGACAAAAAGCGCGTGCTGCGGGAATTCACATGATTCTCGCCACTCAACGTCCGTCGGTTGATGTTATCTCCGGTTTGATTAAGGCCAATGTGCCATCTCGTGTGGCCTTTGCGGTGTCTTCGGGAACAGATAGTCGTACCATTTTAGATGAAAATGGGGCAGAAACGCTACTCGGACGTGGGGATATGCTTTTCAAACCGATTGATGAAAACCACCCTGTTCGTCTACAAGGTTCCTTCATCTCTGATGATGACGTGGAACGTATTGTGACCTTTATCAAGGATCAGGCTTCAGCTGACTATGATGAGAGCTTTGATCCTGGTGAAGTTTCTGAAAATGATTTTGGTGGAGCTTCCTCTGCCAATGGTGGTAGCTCAGAAGGTGACCCACTCTTTGAAGAGGCCAAGGCTTTGGTCCTTGAAACACAAAAAGCAAGTGCTTCCATGATTCAACGTCGTCTGTCGGTTGGTTTCAACCGTGCTACTCGTTTGATGGAAGAGTTGGAAGAAGCAGGTGTTATCGGACCAGCTGAAGGTACCAAACCACGTAAGGTTTTGATGACTCAAGAATAATAATCTGGAAAGAGTCTTAAGCCTGGTTTTTAAAGGAATTAAAATAGACAAAAGAAATGAGAAAAATGAGTGTTTTGCCATTTATTTTCTCATTCTTTTTTTATGTTCAAAATAGACCAAAAAACTGCAAAATATTCCATAAGAACGCTTACAAAACGAACGTTTTTTGCTATAATAAGAGAAAAAGTGAGTAATAAAAACTAAGGAGTAAAAAATGGACAATTTATTAACCGTTCATTTTCATAGTATGCATGGCGACTATTCCAGATACAGTATGTGGAAGTGGCTAGATGGTTATTGGGGCGAAGAAGCCCATTTTTCACGTGAAGATGATTTTGGTCTTGTTGGTCAGGTTACTTCTCCCTCCAATCGTTTTATTGAATCTGTCAATCTTTTGGTAAAAACGGAAGACTGGTCGAGGCAAACACATGATTATCGCGTTCGACGTTTCCTAGGGGATGCTCCAAATGCTATTTGGATAGTTGAAGGTGATCCAACGGTTTATTATTCTAAACAGGCAGCCTTGACTAGCCATAGTTTTGAAGGTCGCGACCAGCATGCCTTTGATGTGGCTCTTCGTAGACAGGAATTTGATCAGAAGTGGGGCTTTCAAGGTTGGTTAGGTCATAAGTATGAAAAAGGGGCTACAGAGTTTCGCCTTTGGTCACCTCTAGCTCGTCGTGTACAGCTCTTACTTTTTAAAAAGGGCAGTAAAAAACCTAAGATCATTAAGATGAGCCGAGGAACCAGTGTCAATAAGGACCGTCATGAGATGAATACTCACGGTGTTTGGAGTACCACTGTCAAAAAGGATTTGGATGGGGTAGCCTACCAGTTTCGTGTGTATCATGAGGAAAGCTTCTATCAGGATACGAGAGATCCTTATAGTATCGCCCTTAGCTTAGATAATAAAAAAAGTTTGGTGGTCAATCCACAGCGACTTGTCCCAAGAGGGTATGAAAAGGTTACCAAGCAAAAAGCGAGCTGGCGTAAGGCAAATGCTTGCTCATCCGTTATCTGTGAAATGCACCTACGTGACTTCTCGATTTCAGAGACGTCTGGGGTTAAGAAGTCCTATAGAGGAACCTATCTAGGTGCCTGTCAGAAAGGAACTAAAAATGCCCATGGAGATGTGACTGGTTTTGATTACCTCAAACGTATGGGTTACAACTATGTCCAACTGCAACCAGTCTTTGATCACCATAAAACCTATGATAAAGATGGTAAGCTTCTCTACAACTGGGGCTATGATCCTGAGAATTACAATGTTCCGGACCGTCAGTTTGCTGCTGATCAGAAGAATCCTGTGGCACCGATTTTAGAGCTTAAGAGAATGATTCAGGCCTACCATGAGGCAGGAATTGGGGTCATCATGGATGTGGTATATAACCATACTTACTCTTCTTATAGCTCTCCGTTCCAACTATCTGTGCCGGCTTATTACTACCGTATGCATGACAATGGGTCTTTCCAAGATGGATCAGGCTGTGGAAATGAAACAGCCAGTGAAAAGGAAATGTACCGTAAGTATATGATTGATTCTTTGACCTATTGGGCAGAAGAATTTGGAGTGGATGGTTTCCGCTTTGACCTCATGGGCTTACATGATGTCGAAACGATGAAAGCCGTTCGTTCGGCTATGGATGATATTGATCCTAGGATTCTTCTTTATGGTGAAGGATGGGATATGGGAATTGAACTTCCTGTAGACCAAAAGGCCAAGAAGGATAATGCAGCCTTGATGCCTAGAATCGGATTTTTCAATGACAATGCGCGTGATGCGGTCAAGGGAGCAGAGGTCTATGGGCACATCAGTAATGGCTATGTGTCTGGAGCTCCATTGGAAGATCAGATTGCCAAGAGTCTGCTTGGTAGCCGTGGTTTTGTAAACTACCTCATGCCTGGTCAGGTCCTCAACTATATCGAAGCGCATGACAACTACAATTTGAATGATTTGATGCACCATTTGCATCCACATGATTCGCCAGAGGATATTGAAAAACGTATCTACTTGGCTAATGCCCTCAATCTGACTATGCAGGGGATGTGTTTCATGCAATTGGGACAAGAATTCCAGCGTAGTAAGATGGTTGCAACAGGTGAAGATGGAAATTACACGGAAGCGGATGTTAAGCGTGCCATGAATAGCTACAATGCCCCTGATGCTGTTAATCAGGTGGATTGGAATCAAGTGACTCTTAAGAAAGACTTGGTTGCTAAAGTTGCCAAATTAATTGAGCGTAAGCAAACCGTACAAGAATTTTCATATCGTTCATATGCAGATATTTACGATAATCTCTATGTCGCAAAAGCTGAGTATGATTCAGGTATTGTTGAATTACATATTTCTGGAAAATTACGTAAGACTTTTGTGTTCGATAATATGAAAAAAGATTTGGAGATTTACTGACAAGAATGTCAAAAAATGTTACAATACAGTAAACGCTTACATAAGTGGTTTTGTTTACTTGTAAGCCCTATCGGTCTGAAGGGTTTTCTAGTGTATTTACATATATTTCAATGTTTTAATTTCTTGATAGTTAGAACTATCAAGGCTAGTTTAAGAAAGGAGTGATGGTATGAATCTCGATGAAGCCATGTACACATTTGGAACAGGTGAGAACTTCCACCTTCAGAATTATTTGGGTGTGCATGAATTAGAGGGAGAAGAAGGTTTTATCTTCCGTGTGTGGGCCCCTCATGCTGAGCAGATTCAGGTAATTGGAGATTTCACAGGTTGGTTTGATGAACCTCTGGATATGACCAAAAACCATATCGGTGTTTGGGAGGCAACTTCAGCTCTCCCAGAGGAAGGACAACTCTATAAGTTCTTGGTGAAACGTAAGGGAGGTCAAGTCGTCGAAAAGATGGATCCTTTTGCGACTTACTTAGAGCCTCGTCCTGGAACAGGAGCTGTGATTCGTAAGAAGAAAACTAAGAAGTGGAAGGATGGCCTTTGGATGGGTCGTCGTAAACGCTTTGGTTTCCAAAAACGTCCGGTTAATATCTATGAAGCTCATGCATCATCTTGGAAACTAAAAGAGGATGGTCAACCTTATACTTTCAAAGAATTGAAAGAAGAGTTGATTCCATATTTGGTTGAGATGAACTATACCCACGTGGAATTCATGCCACTCATGGCTCATCCTCTTGGGATGAGTTGGGGTTACCAGCTTATGGGTTACTTTGCTTTTGAGCATACCTATGGCACACCAGAAGAATTTCAAGATTTCGTAGAAGCATGTCACCAGAATAATATCGGTGTCTTGGTAGACTGGGTCCCAGGTCACTATACACAGAATGACGATGCTTTGGCCTACTTCGATGGTACACCAACTTTCGAATATCAGGATCATGATCGAGCTCATAACTATCGTTGGGGCGCACTTAACTTTGACTTAGGAAAAAATCAAGTTCAGTCTTTCCTTATTTCAAGTGCTCTTTACTGGATTGAAAATTATCATATCGATGGTATCCGAGTGGATGCAGTATCTAACATGCTCTATTTGGACTATGATGAAGGTCCATGGATGCCTAACAAGGACGGTGGAAATCGTAACTTGGAAGGCTACGGCTTCCTTCAAAAACTCAATCGTGAAATTAAAAAACGCTATCCAGATGTTATGATGGTTGCGGAAGAATCAACTGCAGCAACGCCAATCACCCAACCGATTGAAGAAGGTGGTCTAGGTTTCGACTTCAAATGGAATATGGGTTGGATGAACGATATCCTCAAATTCTACGCAGAAGATCCAGTTTACCGTCAGTATGACTTCAATCTGATGACCTTCAGTTTCATGTATTGCTTCAATGAAAACTATGTTCTACCTTTCTCACATGATGAAGTGGTTCATGGTAAGAAGAGCATGATGCATAAGATGTGGGGTGACCGCTATAATCAATTTGCTGGTCTTCGTAACCTCTATGCTTACCAACTCTGTCACCCAGGTAAGAAATTGCTCTTTATGGGTTCTGAGTTTGGTCAATTCTTGGAGTGGAAGTTTGATTATCAACTCGAATGGGGTAATCTTGAAGATGAGATGAACCAGAAGATGCAGGCCTTTACTAGCCATATGAATGCTTTCTACAAGGACCATAAATCTCTCTGGCAGATTGATGATTCTTACGATGGTATTGAGATTATCGATGCGGATAACCGTGCTGAAAGTGTTCTTTCCTTCATTCGTAAAGATGATAAAGGCGATAAGGGTGACTTCCTCGTCTGTGTCTTCAACCTAGCTCCAGTGGAACGTCAAAACTTCACTATTGGATTGCCAGTAGCTGGTATCTACCAAGAAGTGCTTAACACTGAGATGGAAGAATTCGGTGGCGTTTGGAAAGAAGGAAATCCTGAAACCCGTACCCAAAAAGCGAAGTGGAAGGACTATGAAAATACCCTTAGCTTCACCCTACCTGCTCTAGGAGCAAGTATCTGGCGTGTAAAACGTCGTTTGAAATAAAGGGTAGACTTAAACGTGTACACGATTTGTTTTTCGGGGTGATAGATAGAAAATCACAATTCTAAGATGCTTTTGATTTTCGAACTGTTACTATTAGTGAAAAACTTACTTTAATTGTCATAATCAGTTTCGACTGATTATCTCGTCATCCTTTTTGGGATGAAACTAAAAATCATGAGGGGGACTATTCATGAAAAATGAAATGTTGGCTTTGATCCTTGCTGGTGGGCAAGGAACTCGTCTTGGAAAATTGACCCAAAGTATTGCCAAACCAGCTGTTCAGTTTGGTGGACGCTACCGTATCATTGACTTTGGTTTGTCAAACTGTGCCAATTCAGGGATTAACAATGTTGGTGTCATTACACAGTATCAACCACTTGCTTTGAACAACCATATCGGAAATGGTTCAAGTTGGGGCTTGGATGGTGTTAACTCTGGTGTATCAATTCTTCAACCTTACTCAGCTAGTGAAGGTAATCGTTGGTTTGAAGGTACCAGCCACGCTATTTACCAAAACATTGACTATATCGACAGCATCAATCCTGAATACGTTTTAATCTTGTCTGGTGACCATATTTACAAGATGGACTATGATGATATGCTCCAAGCACACAAAGACAACAACGCGAGTCTTACTGTAGCAGTTCTTGATGTACCACTTAAGGAAGCTAGCCGTTTCGGTATCATGAACACTGACGCTAATAACCGTATCGTCGAATTTGAAGAAAAACCTGAAAATCCTAAATCAACTAAGGCATCAATGGGTATTTACATCTTTGACTGGAAACGTCTTCGCAACATGTTGGTTTCAGCTGAAAAGAGTGCCGTTGATATGTCAGACTTTGGTAAGAACGTTATCCCAGCTTATCTTGAAACAGGTGAAAGCGTCTTTGCTTATGAATTTGAAGGCTATTGGAAAGACGTAGGTACCATCGAATCCCTTTGGGAAGCAAACATGGAGTACATTTCTCCTGAAAATGCCTTGGATAGTCGTAACCGTCAATGGAAAATTTACTCACGTAACGTGATTGCTCCACCAAACTTCTTTGGTGAACATGCCCATGTTGAGGATTCCCTTGTAGTCGACGGTTCAATAGTTGATGGAACTGTTAAACATTCTGTGCTTTCAACAAGTGCGCAAATCCGTGAAGGAGCAGTTGTTGAGGATTCAGTAATCATGAGTGGTGCAGTCATTGGTAAAGGTGCAAAAATTAAACGTGCTATTATCGGTGAAGGTGCACACATTTCTGAGGGTGTGGAAATTGACGGTACAGAAGAAGTGCAAGTCGTAGGATACAATGAAGTAGTGGGGGTACCAAAAGATGAAGATTGATAAATATTCTGCAATTCTAGGAAATACCGTAGGATTCCATGACATGGATGGTTTGACTGAGCACCGTCCTATTGCCACCCTACCATTTGGTGGAAAATATCGCCTCATCGACTTCCCATTGTCTAACTTGGCTAACGCTGGTATCCGTAGCGTCTTTGGTATCTTCCAAAACGAAAACATCAGTTCTGTTTTCGACCACATTCGTTCAGGTCGTGAGTGGGGCTTGTCAACACTCCTCAGCCACTACTACCTTGGTATTTATAACACTCCAGTTGAAAGTTCAACTGTTGATGAAGAATACTATCGTCAAATTTTGACTTACCTTAAACGTTCAGGTTCAGACCAAACGGTAGCGCTTAACAGTGATGTTTTGGTCAACATTGATCTTAACCAAGTTTTCCACCTCCACAATACAACAGAACAAAAAGTTACTGTGGTCTACAAAAAACTTCCTAAAGAACTCATTTCAGATGTAAACAGCATTTTGGAAATTGATGAATCTGACAAAGTGCTTAGCCATGAGCTCTTCCAGGGTGGAGATAAAGAAGCTTACAATATGTCTACAGACATCTTTGTTGTGGATACACCATTCTTGATTGCAAAATTGGAAGAAGAAGCAGCTAAAGAAGAACCACGTAAGCTTCGTTATGTACTTCGTGATTTGGCAGTTGCTGAAAATGCTTTTGCTTACGAGTACACTGGTTACCTTTCAAATATCCACTCAGTGAAAGCATACTTTGATGCTAACTTGGATATGTTGGAATCACACAAATTCTATAAACTTTTTGCACCAAACCAAAAAGTTTATACAAAAGTTAAAAATGAAGAGCCAACATACTATTCAGACTCTTCAGAAGTTAAGCTTTCACAATTTGCATCTGGTTCGATTGTACGAGGAAAAGTTGAGAACTCAGTGATTTCACGTAATGTTGATTTGTCTGAAGGTTCTAGTGTGAGCCATTCAATTCTCTTCCCACGTGTTAAAGTTGCCAAGGGCGCGACAGTTGAATACGCTATTGTGGATAAAGGTGTTGAAATTGCTGAAGGTGTTACTATTCGCGGTACAGAAAACAACCCAGTTGTCATCAAAAAAGGTAGCGTTGTAACAGAGGATATTGTACGATGAAAATTTTATTTGTAGCAGCAGAGGGTGCTCCTTTCGCTAAAACTGGCGGTTTGGGTGACGTTATCGGTGCTCTTCCTAAATCTCTAGTCAAAAATGGTCACGAAGTTGCCGTAATTCTCCCATATTATGATGTGGTTTCGGCTAAATTTGGCGATCAGGTTGAAGACCTTGGCTTCTTCTATACAAATGTTGGTTGGCGTCGTCAATATGTCGGCATCAAGAAAATCGTTCGCGATGGTGTGACTTTCTACTTCATTGATAATGAGCAGTATTTCAACCGTGGTACGGTATACGGTGAGTGGGACGATGGTGAGCGTTTCGGCTTCTTCCAAATGGCTGCCCTTGAGTTGATGGAAAAAGTGGACTTTATTCCAGATATTCTCCATGCTCATGACTACCACACAGGCATGATTCCATTCCTTCTTAAGGAAAAATACCATTGGATTCAAGCTTACCAAGGTATTAAGACAGTCTTCACTATCCACAATATTGAGTTCCAAGGTCAATTTGACAGTGGTATGCTTTGGGAAATCTTTGGTGTTGGTTACGAGCGTTATGCTGATGGTACCCTCCGTTGGAATGATTGCCTCAACTGGATGAAAGCAGCTGTTCTTTACGCAGACCGTGTCACAACAGTTTCACCATCATATGCTGGTGAAATCCAAACACCTGAATTTGGTAAAGGCCTTGATCAAATCATGCGCATGGAATCTGGTAAGTTATCTGGTATTGTTAATGGTATCGATACGGACCTCCTTGATCCAGAAACAGATACTCACATTCCTTATCATTTCTCAGTGGATGATTTGTCAGGTAAAGCCAAAGACAAGGCAGCTCTTCAAGATCGTGTTGGACTTCCAGTTCGTGAAGACGTTCCATTGATTGGTATTGTCTCTCGTTTGACTGACCAAAAAGGTTTCGATTTGGTGGTAAATGAACTTCACAACATCTTGCAACATGATGTTCAGATTGTTCTTTTGGGTACTGGTTATAGCGACTATGAGAATTCTTTCTCTTGGTTCGCTCATGCTTACCCAGAAAAAATGTCTGCCAACATTACTTTCAACTTAGAGTTGGCTCAACAAATTTATGCTGGTTGTGACATTTTCCTTATGCCTTCAGCCTTTGAACCATGTGGCCTCTCTCAAATGATGTCTATGCGCTATGGTACCTTGCCAGTGGTTAGTGAGGTTGGTGGTCTTCGTGACACCGTTGAACCTTACAACCCTGTGACAGGCTCAGGTACAGGCTTCTCATTTGGTAACTTCTCAGGTTACTGGATGGTTCAAACCCTTGAAAAAGCTCTCGATGTTTACGAAAACAACGCTGATGCTTGGAAACAACTCCAGCACAATGCGATGACACGTGACTTCTCATGGGATACAGCAAGTTTGGCATATGTTGATTTGTACAAACAATTAGTATAATTCCAAAGATAACTTTTCTCGCAAGGGAAAAGTTATCTTCGTGTAAAGCGTTTGAAAACGCTTCTAAAATTATTTAGCCCCTAAGTTTTGCTTGGCAGAGATTATAGAGAAAGCGTCTAAAAGTCTGAATAGAAGAATAACTCTAATCGTGTTATAATATAATTGACTGTTTTGACAGTTTTGTAAATAAAGATTTTGAAATGTCTGTTTCGAATCTTGTCTGGCAAGGTTTGGAAGTTTGAGTAAAATTTCCAATTCCCTCTTATCTGAATAGATACCTGTAAGAAGTGTATTGAAGATAAGGAAGTAGTAAGAAAGGATTTCTATGCAACTCGAAAATTTAACAAAAGAACAATTCATCCGTGACTTTAAGGATACTCTCCATCAAGAGCAGTTGATTAAAGTTGCTAAGGCCACACCAACGGAGATTTTTACTGCCTTGGCTGGTTTGATCCGTAAATATTACACAAATACATGGATTGAACGTAACCATGCACTTTCAGACAATCAAGAAAAAATTGCTTACTACTTCTCGATTGAATTTCTTCCAGGTCGTATGTTGGAAACTAACCTTCTCAACCTTGGTATTCTTGACCTTGTTAAAGAGGGATTCGCAGAACTTGATATTGACTTCCGTGAAGTTGTAGAAGCTGAGCATGACATGGCACTTGGTAATGGTGGTCTTGGTCGTTTGGCTGCTGCCTTCATGGATTCACTTGCGACTACTGGTTATCCTGGTTTTGGTAACGGTCTTCGTTACCGCTATGGACTATTTAAACAACGTATTGTTGATGGTTACCAGGTGGAATTACCAGATGGTTGGTTTGGTTCTACAGGTAATGTTTGGGAAACACGTAAAGACCACGATATTGTCTATGTGAAACTCTTTGGTGATGTAGTTCTTGAAAGCAATGAAGATGGTCGCTTTGTCCCAACTTATAAGAATGCTCAAGTCCTTCGTGCCGTACCTTATGATGTGCCGCAAATTGGTTATAAAAATGGTGTGATTAACAACCTTCGTCTTTGGGATGTAGAAATTCCTGAAGAATACGAATTGGATTATCCTACGCTTGATGCACGCCGTCGTGTGAAAGATATTACTGCCATTCTTTATCCAGATGATTCAACAATTGAAGGTAAAAAATTGCGTTTGGTTCAAGAGTACTTTATGACAAGTGCCGGTCTCCAAACAATCATCAAATCTTACCTCAAGATGGGCTTGCCATTGAAAGATATCCACGAAAAAGTATCTGTTCACATCAATGATACCCACCCTGCGGTTGCACCAGCTGAATTCATGCGTCTTCTCCTTGATGAATATGGTCTTTCATGGGAAGATGCTTGGAATGCGACTGTTAAGACTATGAGCTACACTAACCACACTATTCTTCAAGAAGCCCTTGAAAAATGGGATCAACAGCTCTTCAAACGTGTCCTTCCACGTGTTTACCAAATCATCTTGGAAATCGACAACCGTTACATTGCTGAAATGGCTGGACGTGGTATTGCTGCGGATGTTATCGAACGTACTCGTATCGTTAAGGATGGTCAAGTTCATATGGCTAACTTGGCTATCATCGGTGGTCACTCAGTTAACGGGGTTGCCAAACTTCATACCGAACTTCTTAAAGAAGATACACTTCACGATTTCTATACTATTTATCCTGAAAAATTCAATAACAAGACAAATGGTATCGTTCAACGTCGTTGGACACAAATTGCAGCTCCTGAACTTTCAGCAGCCATTGATGACGTGATTGGTGATGGTTGGCGTAACGACATCCATGAGCTTGAAAATCTTACAACTTACTTGGATGACAAGGAAGTCTTGAACCAGTTCTATCAAGTTAAGAAGACTGCTAAACAACGTTTGGCAGACTACATCAAAGAAACAACAGGCGTAGAAGTGTCTACAGATGCTATCTTTGATGTTCAAGTGAAACGTCTTCACGCTTACAAACGTCAATTGCTTAACCTTCTCCACATCATCAAACTTTATTGGGATCTGAAAGATAATCCAGATAAAGACATGGTACCTCGTGTATTCATCTTTGGTGCCAAAGCTGCCCCTGGTTATCACTTCGCTAAATCTGTTATCAAACTTATCAACGAAGTTGCCAATCTTGTTAACAATGATGAAAGCCTCCAAGGAAAACTTAAAGTGGTCTTCCTTGAAAACTACCGTGTCAGCCTTGCGGAACTTATCATTCCAGCAGCAGATGTCTCTGAACAAATCTCATTGGCTTCTAAAGAAGCATCTGGTACCTCAAACATGAAATTCATGATGACTGGTGCTATTACCTTGGCAACACTTGACGGTGCCAACATTGAAATCAAGGACGAAGTAAGCGATGAGAATGTTGTTATCTTCGGTATGGACAAGGACGAAGTTTATGAACACTATGCACGTCACGATTACTACTCTCGTGCAGTTTATGAAAATAACACAGTCATTCGTCGTGTCGTCGATACTTTTGTTAACGGTACGATTCCAAATGCTCAAGCTGAAGGTACTGAAATTTACGAAGCCCTCATCACCCACAACGATGAGTACTTCCTCTTGGAAGACTTCGCTGCTTATGTAGAAGCTCAAGAGAAAATCGATGCACTTTATCGTGATCATGACAAGTGGGCACGTATGAGCTTGGCTAATATTGCTAAATCTCATAAATTCACTTCGGATGATACGATTACAGAGTATGCTAAAGAAATTTGGGAATTGAAAAAATAGGCGATAGCTTATGAATCACAAAAAAGATAGCGACTAGAAATGGTCGTTGTCTTTTATTTTTTTAAGAAGAGAGATGACTGAGACAGATAAGCAGCATTTAGAGTGTCTGTTACAGTAGGAGTTTGTCCCTAGCTTAATCCAAGCCCTTAAAACTTGCACTTACTTATCAAGATGTTATAATGACCTATAGGTATAAGCATCAGAAAAAGGGGGAAAATTTATGGCTTTACGCAGCCAATTAATTACCAAAGAGTTTCCAGAATTAGATAGGGTAGAGCGCTTAAATAACGAGGCCTTTCCAGAAGAAGAACGTATTCCATTAAGTGAGTTTTTACAATTGGATGGTCATGATGATTATCATTTCTTTGCCTTTTATGACGAGGATGATTTTGTTGGATTTGCCTCAGTTCTCTACAATGCCAAAGTTTTTTATGTGAGCTTCTTCGCCATCGTACCTCAAATGAGGAGTCATGGCTACGGAAGTGAGATTATTGATAAACTGGTGGACTTTTATGGACCATCACGTTCTATGGTCTTGGAAGTAGAGCGCTTGGATGAACCTAATGACAATCCTGAGCAACGTGCGGCGCGTTGGGATTTCTATAAGCGTAATGGTTTTAAGACTTCCAATGCCTTCTTGGAATATGAGGGCTTGAGTTTTGAAATTCTCTATCGCGGCGATCACTTTGACGAAAAAGCCTACAGAGACATATTCCACAAACTTCAGGAAAATGCTTATTTTGATTTTAGTATTAAACATCGTCGCTTGAGCGATTTATAAACTATCCATTCAAACAGGTCTTAGTCGGCCTGTTTTTCATTTGTTTTTAACGTTTGCCAATCGTTTTCAGAATATTTTGCCCTCCTATGCTATAATGGAAGTACTATGAAGAAAGTAATTTTACAGTATCTGGCAAGTGCCCTGGCTGTAATCCTCATACTTGGTCTTGTGGTTTTCAATCGACAGCGAAATGACTCTTTGGTAAAGAAGGTCAAAGACCCTGAGATTTCCTATATCTATCAAGATTCTTTGGAAAATATAGATAGACTGGCACTTAGTCAGGCTGGGGTTATCCAATCCTATCAACTCGATGCTTTGTCTGTTAGGAAGGAAGATGGGAAGATTCACCTCGTTCTCCATATCAATCATTCCTATGATATGCAGGTAAATCTTGTCCTAAAGGCAGATATCTACGGTGATTTATCTGTGGTTGAAGCGACGCCATCGAAGGCTTTAAAGCTGGCCTTGGAGGACGCGTCTTATCAAAAACGATTGACCTTGATTTCACAAAAAGCAGACGCGATTATGACTCGTGACCACTGGGATCAGGGCATTAAGCCGGCCTATGTGGCTCAGGTCAGAAGTAAGATGAAAAAGACTTCCTTGACCCAGTTAGATAAGGTTTTACAGGACATTGACCAAGAAAGTAAGGAAGTGGGCTCAGATACCTATACGTCCTTTTTCCAAGCTTCTCAACTCCCTAATCATGACAAGCTCAATTTGGTTATGGAGCACATGCAGGTTTATGTGGACAAGTACCAGTTCCTCCAGTTAGGGAAGTCAGGTTATAAATTTTCTAAGAAGCTAGAGCCAACCAGTCCTTTTTATAGTTACTTCCGTGAGGCTATTATGGAGACCTATCAGACGGATTTAGGGCTTGGGGTGGATGACTTAGGTATCAAGCTCCACCTTTTTAGGTCTTGGATTGATAAGCAGTCTATGGATTATATTAGGAGCAACTACAAGGGTAAGACAGACTTGGATAAGCTACTGGCCTACAGCAAGGACAAGAACATTCATCTGGATTACACAACAGGTGCTTCCTACCATAATCGAAGCTTGGGAGACTTTACCTATCCGCAGAACATGAAAATTCAGCTACCTCAGACCAGTGTCATTGGCCCTTATGGAGTTAGCAATTCCCGTTTTATTGAGTTTATTGTCAATATGGATACGGGGAGGTTTGTTTCTGAGTGGAATGTCTACAAGAAAAGGAAAGACGGTAGCATCGACTCTAATCCTAAGCATTATAAGATTGAAGCTGGCGCTGACATTGCCGATACGGATTCTGCTAACTATGGGCTGTCTAAGGGCTTGAATGCTGACTTACCAGCCTATCTCAATAATAGCCATACCTATCTCGACGTTCGTCATCCTGCTGACAATGCGATTAGACGCAAGATGGTTAGGAAGTGGAAAAATCCCAAGAATGTCTTAAACGGTGGGCGCTATGCTGATATTGTTAAAAAAGGAGGCTTGAAGGACCTTGAAACATGGAGACAAGTTAAAGCTGAAGACCGGCTCCAGGTCTACAATGCTTACCTTGATTATATTCGCTCTCATCTTGTGCTTAATGGGTTTGACAGCTTTTACCAAGAAACCTACAAGCCCCAAGGTGGAGATAAAAAAGACTGAAACCCTTGATAGTGTTCTTGTCGCTAAAAATTTCTATCGTGTAAGGGATGCCTATGCCATCAAGCTCTACGGGCAGGATGAGGGGATGTCCTTTGATGTGGCTGGCCAAAGACTTTTTGGATCAAACATTGCTATTAAGGATGGCCTATTATATGGCTCAAGTCTTGGGGATTTAACCATTGAGGCTTATTTTCAAGGAGAGGTGTCCTACCTTTTAGAGGCTACCCAGAAGCTCCCAGTGGACAAAAATCGCATCAAGGCTAATCACTATAGTCAGGACATTATTCTGAATAAGGTTTGGACTAGTCTGGAAGGCCAAGAAACCTCCAACAGTATCATCACTCAGTTTCAGGATAAGACCCTACTCAAGCTGCGGATCAGCTACAACAAAGAGTTTCTTCCCACAAAGATTCAAGGTTTCTACAATAGCCAATCCTTGAATGGCTGGCGGGACCTCTTTTACATAGATTATCCTTACAGTGATCAGGAAGCCTTCAATCAGGCTCAAGATGCCTACATACAACACATCCAGTACATGGAAACTCATCCTGAGGAAGAAGCAGGAGAGTTTTAGTTTTGATTTGTGGCAACTTCTGGAAAAAGCTTGTCTAAGATTTTTGAAGTGATAGCCTGTCCAGGTCCTTCAGCACAGTAGGTGTGCATATACATAGAAGGGTTAAAGTTGAGCTCGATGCAGGTGCAATGAGGGTTTTCCTTGCTAGCAGGTTGGGTTTCATCTGGAATAATGAGGTCAACCCCACAAGCCCAAGCGCCCATACTAGTTGCCATAGCTGCAGCTAGTTCTTGGTAAGAGGAATCCATGGTCTCAGTGACATCAATAGAGTCACCACCTGTAGAGATGTTAGAGTTACGGCGTAGATTGACCTTTTTCCCTTCAGGGAGAATATCATCAGGGGTATAACCCTGTTGCGTTAACATCAGTTGTTCGATGTCTCCTAGCGCAATGATTTCAAGTGGTGAGCGGTGATCACGTCCTCGCAATGGATTGGCATTTTTCTGAGCGACCAATTCACGAATGGTGTGTTTGCCATCACCGACAACATTGGCAGCGACACGAAGGAGGACAGCCTCACAACGTCCATCCAAGATAAAGAAACGGTATTCGGTTCCTGGGATAAATTCTTCAACAAGAACAGCTGTATCTTCTGCAAAGGCAATCTCGAGGGCTTTCTTATAGTTATCAAGGCTGGCAGGCTCTTGGAAAATGGAAATGCCCAGACCAAAGTTGGTTGATTTTGGTTTAACCACAATTTGCTTGTCCTTGATAAGAGGATAATAGGCTAGACCTTGTTCCAGACTGGTAAATTCGTCGCCAGCAGGGACAGGGAAGCCAGCATCAGCCAGGATTTTTTTGGTCACGGTTTTATTAGCCATGGCAAGAGGTACTACATAGTTGTCTTTTGAGGTCATGTTACCATTTTTGACGTACTCAACATGATCTTTATGCCAGAGTTTAAGGAACTGATCCTGCTCATCTAGGATTTCAAAATGAATCCCTTTTTGGATGGCATCAAAGAGTAGCATCTGAGTAGAAAGTTCCATCTCCTCATAACCCTTAAGAGCATAGTGGGCAGTCCAGTCGTAATCATGATAGGCAAGAGCCTTGTCAAGAGCAAAGTCAGCAAGGGACTTGTCTTTGATATGAGGTAAGAGTTGGGCTGCTAGTGTCTGGCTAGGATCAGCAAAGGCATCTTTAACTTGCTTGACCAAATCTTGATGATAGTCACCTAGGCCAAAATGTTGCACCAGTTGGTCCAGAGCCGTCGTAATGTTTTGAGTTTCAGTTTCAGATGGTAGAGGCTCTAAAGGATGAGAGAGGGCGATTTTTTCATTCAGCACGTGACCTTGAGCAAGAGACTGATCGACATTTTCAGAGGCATCCATCCAGAGGAAGGCTAGAAGGAGTAGGTGTACGGTATCCATGGTAGTTTGGCTAATACCGATACGCTCAAAGGGGTTGAGGTCGAAGTTACGGAATTCCAGATAGGTGATTCCCTTGTCAAGGAAGGAACGATTAACCTTTTGTCCACGGAAACGAACAGCTGAGTAGAATTCCTTCTCTGCAATCAAATCTCCTTGTTCGATATAGTTTTCGATGGCAGAGACATAATCTTCTAGGCTTGCAAAAGATACTTGGATTTCTTCCTTATTGACATAACCATGGTCACTGTTACGGAAGGAACGCACGGGTTCTGGCACTTCTTGGTCGAAGAAACCTTGCTCAGCAACAGGTGCAGCACCAAAGAGATAGGTAATCACCCAACGGTAGCGCAAATAGTTCTGAGCCAGCTTAAGATAGAGGGCGTTCTTGAAAGCAATCATATCAGTCTGGTCGCTTTCTTTGAATAGGGCATCAACCAAATCTTTACCAAGTTCCATGTTATAGTGGATACCTGAGATAGCTTGTAGTTTAGTTCCATATTTTTCAGCCAAGTAGTTCCGATAATGGCGTTCGAATTCATTTTCCAGTTGAGCAACTTGGATTTCTTGGGCCTTGATACGAGGTGGCATGGACAAGGGCCAGAGAAGTTCATCTTTACTGATGGAACGTCCAGCTACATCGGTAATGGCTCCAAGAAAACGTCGGGCCTCAGTGGTAGATTTAGCAACTGGTGTGATGAGCTCCATTTGAAACTCACAAAAATCTGTTTGAATATAAGGGTGGAAACTTCGAGCTCCTAGGCAGGAAGGGTGAGGCGTATGTGCTAATTTTCCCTGTCTATCGACACGAAGACTTTCGCGTTCAATTCCAAAGTTAGCTTGAAGGATAGGGCTGGTAGGCTCCAGCTTTTGAAGCAGTTGATTTATAGTCATAGAGTCACCTTTTCATCTAATGTTAGTGTTAGTCTATTATAAATAGGAACAGAAAACAAATTTCTGCTACGTTTGGCTATAATTTACGAACATTTATGATAAGTTTGTGAAAAATGAGCAGGTTTTAGAGAGATTTTTTTATCAAATATCCTAAAATACTTACAAATGTTAGTAAAATGACATTATGCTTGCAATTTTACTCAATTTAACCTATACTAATGACATATATATGAGAACGAAAAAATCCCTAGGGTCTGCCCTCAGGGGCTTTTGTATGCTCTCAAAAGGGTATGACCGTTCTTTTATAGATAAATGATAAGCATAAGACTGTTAGTTTTAAGCTTTGCTCTGCCTAGAGTAGACGATATTTTTCGCCGTGGTCGAGACCATTCTGAACCTATTTGCACTTGTTCGAAGTTGCTCACAATTCGACAGTTCTCTCTGCCCAACAGTGATGCTTTCGCCGTGATAGATTACAAAATTGGTGTATATCTATCAATGCATGAAACACGCTCTGCCCAGAGCAGGCGATATTTTTCGCCATGGTCGAGACCATTCTGAACCTATTTGCACTTGTTCGAATTGCTCAAGATTCGACAGTTCGCTCTGCCCAATAACGATGCTTTCGCCGTGATGATATTCCTATAACTGCAGAGGCAGTTATAGGAAGCGGAGTTATCGAGACTTTGGCTCGATAACTAGTCATGGAACGACTGAGTCGGTCGCTGACGTGCGCCATCACTTAAGAAAGCATCAAAAAAGAAAAATATCAAAAGAATAAAGAATAAAGAATAAAAAACGGAGGTAATTATGTTTCAAACCCTGATCGCCCAGATAAAGGAATACAAGAAACCCTCAATCCTAGCGTCCCTCTTCATGACGTTAGAAGTCATGTTTGAGATTTCCATTCCCTTTGTCATGGCCAATCTTTTGGACAAAGGTGTCCAGCAATCTAACATGTCTAACATTTGGCTCTATGGTGGCCTCATGTTGGTCTGTGCCTTCCTGTCGCTTTTCTGTGGGATGCAGTCGGCACGCTATGCGGCCTTTGCTTCTGCTGGATTTGCCAAGAATCTACGTCAAGCCATTTTCAAAAAGGTTCAAACCTTCTCTTTTGAAAATATCGATAAGTTCTCAGCTGGTGGTTTGGTAACACGTATGATGACTGATGTTACCAACGTGCAGAACTCTTACCAGATGATTATCCGCATCTGTGTACGTGCACCACTTAACCTGATTTTTGCCATTGCAGCAAGTTTCCTGATTAATGGCGAAATGGCTTGGATTTTCGTTGGTGTGACACTCTTCCTTGGTCTGGTTTTGGCTATTATTACCAAAATCGTTTACCCTCTCTTTACTCAAGTGTTTGAGGCTTATGACAACCTCAACAACAGTATCAAGGAAAATATCACCAACATGCGTGTGGTGAAATCCTATGTTAAAGAGAAAGAAGAGACGGACAAATTCAAGAAGGCCTCACGTCGTATTTACAAGATGTTCATGCGTGCCATTCGTGTGGTTGTCATGTCTAACCCAGCCATGATGTTGTCTATGTACGCATCATTCCTCATGATTTCTTGGTTTGGTGCTCATCTTATCGTTATCGGCAAGCTATCTACAGGTGAATTGACTTCCATGTTCAGTTACACCATGACCATCCTCATCTCACTTATGATGTTCATGATGATCTTTGTCATGTTGTCTATCTCTATGGCTTCTGTAGAGCGTATCAATGAAGTGCTCAACACTGATTCAACCATTGTTTCACCTGAAAATGGCTTGACAGAAGTCACAGATGGTTCTATCAGTTTTGATCATGTTGATTTCTCATATACTGATGAAAATGGTGACAAGACCCATGTTCTCAAAGATATTACGCTTGATATTAAGTCTGGTGAAGTTATCGGTATTCTTGGTGGAACAGGTTCTGGTAAATCAAGTTTGGTTCAGCTCATTCCTCGTCTTTATGATGTGGAAGCCGGTCAAGTTAAGGTTGCTGGCCACGATGTTAAGGACTATGATTTGGATAGCTTGCGTAAGCAAGTTGCCATGGTGCTTCAAACCAATGTCCTTTTCTCAGGAACTATTAAGGAAAATATGCGTTGGGGAAATAAACAGGCGACAGATGAGGAAATCATTGAAGCTTGTAAGATTGCCCAAGCCGATGAATTTATTCAAGAGTTTAAAGATGGCTATGACACCAAGATTGAACGTGGTGGAGCCAATGTCTCAGGGGGACAACGTCAACGTCTCTGTATCGCACGTGCCCTCCTCATGAATCCAAAAATCTTGATTCTTGATGATTCAACATCAGCGGTTGATACCAAGACAGATAGTTTGATTCGTCAAGGTTTGGCATCAAGTCTTAAGGACACCACTAAGATTATCATTGGTCAACGTATTTCATCCATCCAAGATGCAGATCGCATCGTTGTTATGGATGATGGCCGTATCGATGCTATTGGTACCCACGATGAATTGGTGGCTAACAATGCCATTTATCGTGACGTCTACAAGATGCAAACACAAGGGAAAGGAGTAGCAGATGCAGAATAAGAAAAAAGCTAATTGGGGCTCTCTAGCACGTCTTCTACGCTTTTTGTGGCAAGACTACAAACTTTCGCTTTCTATCGCCTTTGTCCTTATTGTGGTTGCTTCCTTGGCAACGGTCAATTTGACGGCTTCTATTCAGTCCTTGGTTGACGTTTATGTTCAACCCATGCTCAAATCTGGTAGCCATGACTTTGGTCCGCTTTTACATTTCTTGACTTCAGTGGCTGTCTTCTGTCTTATCGGTGTGATTGCCAACTATGTGTCATCACTCCTCATGGCGACGATTTCGCAAGATTCTCTGCGTTCCCTTCGTAATCAGCTCTTTGCTCGCATGCAAAAGCTCCCTGTTCGCTACTTTGACACTCACCAACACGGTGACATCATGTCTATCTACACCAACGACATCGATGCCCTCCGTCAGGCTGTTGAGCAGTCTATTCCACAGTTGTTACAAACAGCTATTACCCTTATCGGGGTGACTGTAACCATGCTTACGGTTAGTCCTCTCCTCTTTATCGTGGTCCTAGTCATGGTAGGCATCATGTTTATGGTCATCAAAAATGTATCAGCTAAATCAGGCCGTTACTTCGGTGAACAACAAAAGAATTTAGGGATTGAGAATGGTTTCATCGAGGAAATGATGTCAGGGCAAAAAGTGGTCAAGGCCTTTGTCCACGAAGAAGAGAGCATGGCTGATTTTGACAAGATTAACGAGCAACTCTTTGAATCTTCTTACTTGGCCAACCGCTATGCCAATGTTCTCATGCCAATTCTTGGAAACTTAGGAAATGTTTCCTTTGTTTTGACCGCCTTGGTTGGTGGACTCTTTGCCCTTAATGGTGTTGGTGGTTTGACTATCGGTGGTCTCATGGCCTTTCTCCAATTGAACCGTTCTTTCAACGGTCCTATTACTCAGGTCTCTCAACAACTGAACTTTGTTCTTATGGCACTTGCTGGTGCTGACCGTATCTTTGACCTCTTGGATGAGCCAGAAGAAGTTGACCAAGGTAAGGTCACTTTGGTTAACTACGAATTGGTAGATGGTCAAATGGTTGTGACAGACAAGAAAACCAATCTTTGGGCTTGGAAACACCCACGTCCAAATGGTGACTACGAATTGGTCGAGTTGGTCGGAAATGTGGTCTTTCAAGACGTTGATTTCTCTTACGATGGTAAGAAACAAATCCTTCATGACGTTAATCTCTATGCAGACAAGGGGCAAAAGGTAGCCTTTGTGGGTGCGACAGGTGCTGGTAAGACGACGATTACCAACTTGATTAACCGTTTCTACGATATCCAATCTGGTGTGATTACCTATGATGGTATTGATGTCAAGTTAATCGAGAAAGATTCTCTTCGTCGCTCACTTGGTATCGTGCTTCAAGATACCCATCTCTTCACAGGGACTATCGCTGAAAATATTGCCTATGGTCGTGCCGATGCGACGCGAGAGGAAATTCTTGAAGCTGCCCGTATTGCTAATGTGGATTCCTTTGTGCAACACTTGGATAATGGGTATGACACTGTTCTTACAGATGACGGTGCAGGCTTGTCTAACGGACAACGTCAGCTTATCGCCATTGCGCGTGCTGCCCTTGCCAATGCACCGGTTCTTATCCTTGACGAGGCGACATCCTCTATTGACTCTCGTACTGAAAAAATGGTTCAAGAAGGGATGGACCGACTTATGGAAGGACGTACGGTCTTCGTTATTGCCCACCGTCTTTCAACCATTGTCAACTCTGACGTTATCATGGTTATGGACCACGGACGAATCATTGAACGTGGTGACCACGACAGCCTTATGGAACAAGGTGGTACTTACTACCGACTTTATACCGGTGGTCTGGAAATTGATTAAGACTAAAAAAACTCAGGTTTTGCCTGAGTTTTTTTGCATCTGAAGAAAAGGTTTCTTTTGAGACTTTTCTTGCAAAAACGATAGATTTGAGATCTTAAATCTCAACTTCTTCTAAACCTCGTGAGTCTAGGCGATAGATCTTTTGGCAGACTTGTCTGAGGTAGTTGACATCATGCGATACCGTCAGAATTGCCCCTGGATAGTTCTCGAAGAGCTGTCGGACTTGGGGCTGTGAGGTGGGGGAGAAATTTCTGGTTGGTTCATCTAGGATAAGGAGCTGAGGGGCTTCTAAGACCAGGTGTAGTAGGAGTAGTTTTCCTTTCTGTCCTCCAGATAAATCAGAGATTGCATGGTTCATTTCATCATGACTAAAGTTGAGGTTAGCGAGATGGGAGCTTATAACCTCTCGTTCAGACTTGTCGCCAGTCTTACTCAAAAACGCTATTGGAGACAAATCCAGTGGCAAGATAGTGTCATAACGTTGGGGCATGTAGCCAATGGTCAGGTCTGTCTTCTGGCTAAGTTTTTGGTAGAGATAGTGTAAGAGAGTAGATTTACCGCAGCCGTTATCTCCAACAATACCAATTTTTTCCTGGCCTTTCAAAGAAAGTTTGAGGTGGTCAATGGTCAGGTGAGGAGCTATGTTTATCTGCTTTTCATCCAGATTTAAGAGATATTTCCCCTGAGGTAGAGGGTCAATATGAGAAAAGAAAAGTTCAATACTGTCTTCTTTATCAGGCATCTGTGTCATGTCTTGGGCAAGGCGGTCGTAGCGTTTTTCTTGTGAGAGGACTGCTTTCATCTTTTTAGCAACCAATCGTCCTTGTGTACTATCATGCGTATTGCGTAGGGTGGTTTGGACATTTTGTTTGATACGGCGATGCTTAGCCATGGCTTTGTCATAGGCTTTTTTCTCGGTTTTCGCTTGCTGCATCTGTTGTTGGTAGCTATCAGTGCGTTGTTGGCTATAGTTATCATAGTCGAGGTGCTCCACACTGGTCCTCGCCTGTCGACGACGTTTAAGGAGTTCCAGATGGATAATGGTATCCGCTGTCTGGCTTAGTAGGTCCTCGTCATGTGAGATATAGACAATCGTTTTATCAGAGTGCTTGATAAAGTCTTTTAACCAAGTCATAGTAGTCAAGTCCATATCGTTTGAGGGCTCATCAAGAAAAATGACGTCGTGGGGACGAGCTAATTCTCGGATGAGTTGAATTTTGAGTTTCTCACCACCTGATAGAGTGGAGATAAGCTGACTACTAGCAAAACGCTCACTATCAAAATGAAGTTCATCAGCCAGACGATAGAGGGTGGCATAGTCTAGGTCATAAGTGTCCGCAAAGAAGTAGTCGTTAAGGGTTAGAGATTGCAAGCTATCCGAAATCTGTTGGGGAATATAGACCTGTGGGCTATCTGTTTTGTTAATAGTTCCCTCGTAAGATAGATGGTCAAAATGTGCTTTTGGATTGACCAGAAGGACAAGGAGACTAGATTTTCCATTGCCTTCCTCCCCAATGATGGCGACTTTTTCGCCTGTAGCTATCGTTAGATTTAGATCATGAACGAGTTCACGCAAATCCTTGGTATGTGTTATGGTTAGGTGTTGAATCTGTATCATAGGACCTCCTAGGTCAGAGTATTTGTCGATATTGTTTCATGGGAAGTAGTTTTTTACTTCAAACAATATCAAAGGTCAAAAAACAGTCCTACCTTATAAGATAGAACTGCCTTGAAACTAGCTAAAAAGCCCTCTAGGAGATAGTGATAGTGTGGATGCAAAAAAACTCCGATACCATCAACAAGTTTTCTACAGAAAAAGAGCGCAAAAAAGACATGAAAACAATCTATCAAATAAAGCAGGTTTATTGTGAATAGACTTAGTTGTTCATGTCTCCATTTACCTCCGAATGTTACTTGTCTCGATTGTACGCTGTCAGAGAGCTTTTGTCAAATGAAAATCGAAAATCCAGCTCTCTTAGACCGCCGATGTACCTTATCAATAGTCCCCACCTATGCTGTGAGTGGAATAGGATAGATCTACTTTATTATAGAAAATAAATCTATATAAAGTTATAAAGAAGCCGAAGTCAATTTAACTCTTGAAATTAGCTGAAAAAGCAGATATTGAAGATTATTCAAACCAGTAAGGTCTAAGTCTTTCTATACTTAATGATTAAGGCTACTTACAAACGTTATTTGCTACAAATAAAAAATATCTCAGTTTCAAAATCCAAACACTGAGTAAATAAACATTCTGGCTGACTCGAGCAATTTGGAGCATGTCCAATCTTTTTAGTGTCTAATATTTGTGATGTACTTTTGGCTGTCTGATAGACTTCTTGGACGTCGATTAGCAAATGAGTCAAGATATGATTGTAGTGTTTGAAAAACAAAAAAATAAATTTACTTACTTTTTAACATGCGGATATAATAGGCTAATTTTTTTGCTTCAACGAGAAGAAATATTAAAGCATAAATGAGAATATCAGCTATTTAAACTAGTTTTATTTTCTCATGAGTTTAGAATGATAACATGTTCAAGTCGATTAGGTTAAAAATGAAAGTGAATTTTATATTTTCATAGAAACTTGGAAATACGCCATAATAAAGAATTTTGACATATTTTAGGTGGAATTCAGGAAGTTAAAACAATAAAATTATCAGACAACTAATTTTATTTTAAAAAAGTGAGATTAAAACCTTGACTGTAAATTGTCAGAATGTTAGAATGTGGAGTGAATCATGACTATGAGAAAACTGACTTATAATCATGTGACCTATAACTAACTATCTTTTAGAGGGAGATTTTTAATGAAAGACTTTTTTAATAGACGCCAACGCTTTTCATTGCGTAAATATTCGTTTGGTGTCGCTTCAGTCTTGCTAGGAACAGCACTTTTTGCTGCCCATAGTGCACAGGCAGATGAAGTAGCAACTCCAACTGTATCGGCGGGTAATCCGGGCACATCCGTAGCAGGAGAAAGTTCAAGTAGTTTAGTCAATACTACGACAACAGCACCCCAATCAAATCCAGCAGCTAGCGTGACTTCCCCATCTGCTTCTGCAACGTTTACATCAACAATTCCTTTGGGATCACCAGCTTCTGAAGTAGCAAGTGCTTCAACAACAGAAACAACGTCTACAGCTACAGCACCAGCGACAACAGCAACAGCTGCAGCTACTGCTAGCTCAACTCCAACAGCTGCGGGTACTACATCTGTAGGTTCAGCAACTTCTTCTTCAACAGGTGCAACTAGCACATCAGCTGTAACTCCAACAGCGGTACAACCTACAGTGGCACAGCCAGTCGCTTCAACAACACAACCGACGGCTACAACACAACCTGTATCAGCGCCTACAGCTACTCAGCCAGTCGCTTCAACACAGCCTACATCGGCTTCAGTGGCACAACCTGCAACGACAACTTTGACAACGTCAACACCAAGTCCAACGTCTGCTGCGAATACAGCAGCCTTGACAACAATGTTGACGGCGAACCCAATGTCCGCTGCAGGAACTGCAACAGAAGTACGTAGTCGTAGCAGTCGTAGACGTCGTTCGCTTGATAATCCAGAATCAACAAGTTCCACAACTGGTGCAGCACTAGCGACACCAATTATGAGTGATCCTAACGGAGCAACGATTACTAACCGTCCTCTTGTTGTACCTACGCCAAAAGATTCAAATGGTCATATTACGGCTGGTATTAACTACCAATTGAATCCAAATACTTCTCAGTATACTTATGTCGTTACTGATTTGATGGGATTCAATGAAGAATACAACACGAAGTACTATTATCGTATGTCTAAACCATACGACAACTCTACAAATGTAACCATTGAGTTGGTAGATGGTGCTACAAACACTGTTAAAGAAACAAAACAAATCAATGGTGCTGGTACTGTTAACTTAGGTCAAGCTACACTTGCTCCTATTTCTGGGGCTAAGCAGGCCTATATTGAGTTCCGTTTTGAAAATATTGTGGATGCAGATAAAACAAACCGTCCAGCTCTACGTGCAACTTGGAAATACAATGGTAGTGCTAATGATTTTGATGGCCAACGTTCGGCTATTCAAATCTATGATGTAGTTAATCCTGCTAATGAAGGTACTACAATCACGGATCCACAATACTACATTCCACGTCTAACTCATAAAACAACGTATTATAAAGTTGTTGATAAAAATGCATCAACTTACAATAAGAATCGTCTTGTTGGTAAATTTGTTCAAGATGCAAATGGGGACTATATTAAAAACTCATCTACTGCGGGTGATTATAAACTTGTAAATAAAGCTGGTACGCCAGATGTTAATACACAGTCATATAGAGAAACTGGAAACGAAGAAAGTCTAGGTAGCTTTACCCTAACTGCTATGGAAGGACAGAATTTCCATGCCTCAGCCCTTCGTGCTTTTGAAGGTTACAACCTTTATCAAACAGCAGATTCTCGCTCACTTGTAGATGTACTTAAAAAGCCTTATCAAGTAGGCCAACGTTGGTTTGACGTCGCCAATGCAGAGGGTGGTGTTAAACGTATTAAGGAAGTTGTCAAAGAGGATGGTACCGTCCGTATCGAAATGTGGGCCATTAAGTCTGATAGCTTAAACAAGATTGCTAAAGACGTAAATACTGATGGCTATGTAAAAGTTTACGAGACAGTCATTCGTCCGGGAAGCAATAACCAAATTGACCATCCAGAAGATTTTGGTAAGAATCCTACCATTGATGATGCTGGTTGGAATAGAGATAATAATACGCCAAGCTATGCAGGTCTTAAACCTGAGTTTAGAGATAAGCTTGTTATGGGGCAACCTTTTACTATTTTCTCAGATAAACAAAACACTAACTATAAGGGTGACTTAGAGTTTGCTAGAGGTCGAGGCGCAGACTTTATTTATAAACGTCCAGATGGCACTTTCTATCGAATGGTCTGGGCTGGGGTTGTAGCACAAAATAATGTTGAAATTAAAGAAGATCCTGTAAGTGCTACTGAGGCTGCTCAATATAGTCCACGTTATTCTTCTGCAGGTGAGTTTTATGTAAACCGTGGTAGCTCAGATACGTCCTATACGATTAATGGTGTTCCAGTTGCTTCAGGTAACATTTTCCGTTTGGAAAATAAATTGACACCTAGCTATGAAACGATTTACTATTATGTAAAAAACGAACCTATTGATATTGAACTTAAGCTAAAGAAAGTCCTAAAGAGTCTTAATACGACAGTACAACCTGAATTGAAAAAGGGAGCCTTCTCCTTTAATATAACAAATGTTGCGGCAGATCCTGCTAATCCACTCGAAAAAGATGGACCGGCTATTAATGCGACAGTAACAAACAAGGAAGATGGTTCTATTCCCTTCACTCAAAAAATAAGACAAGCTGATGGTACTGAAAAAGAAGTATCGCTTATCCAATTAGACAAAGTTGGTATCTATAAATATCGTATTACAGAAGTAGCTGGTTCTGATACTGAAGTTGACTATGATGGAATGAGTGTTACGGCAACCGTTACAGTTACAGAAAAGAAAGACTCTTCTGGCAACTACTTGGGTGAGTATGAATATACTGTTACGTACACTTCAAAAAATGGTCAAGATGACTCTGGAAACACTGATGTTTCAGCAACAAATCCGACGGGAACCGGTACTGATACAGAATTCAATAACTTTGTTGTAGCTCCAGTAAACGTTGAATTTGACTTTACGAAGAAATTATCTGGTCGTAATCTGAAAGCAAATGAGTTTACTTTTAATCTTTTGAATGAAGCAGGTGCAGTGGTTGGCACTGCAAAAAATGATGCGAACGGTAATATTAAATTCACGGGCATTAAATACAAAGTTAGTGACCTTGGAACAAATTCTGCAGGAAAGCGAAATGACAGCAAGACCTTTAACTACACTGTAAAAGAGGTTGTGCCAACGACAGCCGAAGCTGGTATGTCTTATGACCAAATGGAAGCGAAAGTAGCTGTTACAGTTACTAAGACAGGTCATACTTTGACAACTGCTACAACTTACTCATCAGTTAATGGTATTGATGCTAATGGTAACCCAACGACGGGTGTAGATAAAGAATTTAACAATACCTTCACACCGAACCCAGTAAAAGTAAACCTTGAGTTCGATAAGTCTCTTTCAAATGGTACGCTTAATGCTGGTGATTTCAGCTTTAAATTGACTGGTGACGGTAATGTTAATGAAACGGTAACAAATAAAGCTAATGGTAAGATTAACTTTAGTACGTTGTCATTCGATAAAGCTGGTGTCTATAACTACACTGTAAAAGAAGTACCTGGAACAAACACAGATGTTGATTATGATGCGATGACAATCAACGTGAAGGTTACCGTAACAAAAGATGCCAATACGGGTCTATTGTCAGCAAGCACGGTGATGACTTCATCAGGTGGTGAAGCAACAGATGCCAATGACAGAGTCTTCAACAACTTTGTCGTTCCTCCAGTACCGGTAAATGTTAATTTCACAAAAGCTTTAGCAGGTCGTACACTTGTAGCAGGTGAATTTACATTTGAAATGAAGGATGAAAACGGAGTTGTTGTTGCTACTGGAACCAATGATGAACATGGTGTTGTTACCTTTAATCAACTCCCAGAAGTGAAAAATGCTCAAGTTGGTAAAGTCATCAAGTACAAGGTGACTGAGAAAGTTCCAGCTAACAAAGAATTCGGTGTCACTTACGATAACATGGTTGCTGAGGTTTCTGTGACTGTTTCTAAGAATGCAGACCACACTTTGAAAGCAACGGTAACTTATCCAGGTGGAGATACAGAGTTTAACAATACGGTGACTCCTCCAACAACGCCAGATTTCCAACCAGAAAAATTCATCGTTAACAAAGAGAAATTTGACATCACTGGTAACAAGTTGATGGATGACGACAATGAGTTGACAAATGAATACACTGAAACAAATGCGGATCCATACGTAGACAAGACAAACAACAATGAGCCTGAAAACTTGAATACCAAGACAGTTAAGAAGGGCGATGAGATTGTTTACCAAGTATGGTTGGATACAACAAAATTAAAAGCAAGTGACAATATTCAAGCTGTTGGTATTACAGATAAATATGAAGCTGACAAACTAAAGATCAATGCTGCAGATATCAAAGCTTACGATTCAGTAACGGGTACAGATGTAACCTCTAAGTTTGTCATCACAGTAAACAACGGAGAAATCACTGCAACTTCTAAAGACGAGTTTATCAAAGATAAAGTTATCGACACAACTAAGTTCGAGTTTGGCCGTTACTACAAATTTGATATTCCTGCCACTGTTAAGACAACGACTCCAGATGGTGTGGATATCGAAAATACGGCAAATCAAATTGTTCACCAGTACGATCCGACAAAAAGAGATATCACTAAGCCAGAAAAACCAACACAAAAACGTGTCGTAAATCTTCCAATTTCACTTCCTCTTAACTTCACTAAGAGACTTGATGGTCGTCAGCTTCAGGCTAATGAATTTACTTTTGAACTCCGAAAAGATGGCGTTAAGGTTGCTGATGCCCAAAATGATGCACCAAATGCCAATGGTGTTGCCAAGATTAACTTTAAAGCACTTCAGTTCACCCATGCTGATCTTGGAAAAACTTATACTTATACAGTAAATGAAGTTGCGGGTTCAGATGCAACGGTGACATACGATACCATGGTTGCGACGATTACAGTCACTATCCAAAAAGATGGTACGGCTAAAGCTATCGTTGCACACTTGGACCAAGATGCACCAGATAAAGAGTTTAACAATACGGTGAAACCACCTGAAGAACCTAAGTTCAACCCAGAAAAATACGTTGTTTCTAAAGAAAAATTCGATATCACAGGCGACAAGTTGCTTGACGATGATTCTGAATTGACAGACAAGTATGGTGATACAAACGCTAATCCATATGCGGATGGTACAGCTAACAATGAACCAGAAAACTTGAATACGAAGACAGTGAAACCAGGCTCTAAATTGGTTTACCAAGTATGGTTGGATACAACACAATTTAGCGCAACCAACACTGAAAATATTCAAACAGTCGGCATCACAGATAACTATGATGAAGCCAAGTTGAATGTGAATTCAATCAAGGTTTACGATAGCGTAACTGGTGCAGACGTTACTTCTAAGTTTGATATCGCAAACACTGGTGGCGTGATTACAGCGACCCTTAAAGCTGGCTTCACGAAATCACTAGGCGATGCTAACAATACACAAATCATTGATACAACTAAGTTTGCATTTGGTCGTTACTATAAATTTGATATTGTGACAACAGTGAAAACGGATGCCCCAGCAGGAAAAGATATCGAAAATACAGCTGGTCAAATTGTTCACTACTACAACCCAAGAACAAACACAGTTGAGAAACCAGAAAAACCAACTGAAAAACGTGTAAACAGCGTTCCAGTTCCACTTGAGTTGAATTTCACTAAGAAACTTGATGGTCGTCAACTTAAAGCTAACGAATTTACATTTGTTCTTAAGAAAGATGGCGTTGAAGTAGAACGTGCGAAAAATGGTGCTCCTGATGCAACTACCGGTATCGCTAAGATTAACTTCACGAAACTTGAATTTGGTAAGGATGATATTGGCAAGACTTACAATTATACAGTGGAAGAAGTTAAAGGAACAGATTCAACAGTGTCTTACGATGGCATGGTTGCAACAGTAAGGGTTTCAATTTCTCATGATGGTACGGCAAAAGCAATCGTGAAGAATGTTGTAGATGCTCCAGACAAAGAGTTCGATAACCGTGTGACACCACCAGAAGAACCTAAGTTTAACCCAGAGAAATATGTTGTTAGAGATGAAGACTTTGATTTAACTGGTAAGAAACTTTTGGATGATGATTCTGAGTTAGCTGATAAATACGGCGATACTAAGATTAATCCTTACGCAGATAAATCTAATAATAATGAAAAAGTTACTGTCCGTAATGACAAGGGCGAGTTGGAAGAAGTCTTTGAGAACCTCAATACTCAGCCTGTTAAACGTGGTCAGAAATTCTACTATCAAGTATGGCTTGATACAACTCAATTTAGTGCTAACAATAAAGAAAATATCCAAACTGTTGGTATCACAGACAATTATGATGAATCAAAATTGATTGTGACTAAAAACACTATTAAGGTTTATGATGGTGAGACTGGTGCAGATGTGACATCTAAGTTTGACGTTGCTGTTACTAACGGTATTATCACTGCAAACTTGAAATCAGGCTTTACGAAGTCACTAGGTGATGCAAATAATACTCAAGTTATTGATACAACTAAGTTTGAATTTGGTCGTTACTACAAAGTAGTTATACCTGCTACAGTTAGTCAAGATGCTTACGATGGTTCTGAAATCGAAAATACTGCGACACAAACGGTTCATTATTATAACCCAAGAACGCATACAGTTGAGACTCCAGATAAGCCAACGCAAAAACGTGTAAACAACATTCCAACAGCTATTCAGCTAATCTTCGGTAAGACACTTAATGGTCGCAAATTGCAAGCAGACGAATTTAGCTTTGTCTTGAAAGATAAAGAAACTAATAAGATTCTTGAGAAGGCTAAGAATGATGCAGATGGCAAAGTTACCTTCAAGACAATCAACTATTCAAAAGCTGATATTGGTCAAACATTTAACTATATTGTTGAAGAAGAGAAAGGTGACAAACCAGGTGTTACTTATGATGATATGAAGGTTAACGTGACTGTTCAAGTTATTCAGCCTTCTTCTGGTGATCAGTTGTCAACAGTTATCTCTTATGCTACTGAAGGTGGAGATGCCTTTACTGCGGATGATACAGTATTTGACAATAACGTAACACCAAACTTCAAACCAGAGAAGTATGTTGTTTCTAAAGAAAAATTTGATCTTAAGGGCACAAAACTTCTCGATGATGATGCGCCTAACGGTAAGGTTGAAGCTGAAAACTTGAATCACCATACACTTACTCGTGGTCAGAAATTCTACTACCAAGTATGGCTTGATACTCGTGAATTTACAGCTGAAAGCAATATTCAATCAGTAGGAATCACAGATGACTATGATGAAGCTAAACTTGATATTGATGAGTCAGCAATCAAGGTTTACGATGGTGAAACAGATGTTACTGATAAATTTGATATTTCAATCAAAAACGGTGTCATCTACGCAACTTCTAAACCAAGTTTGACTAAACCTATTAGTGCAACTGATGCGACTCCAGTTATTGATACGACTAAGTTCGCTTTTGGACGTTACTATAAATTTGATATCCCAGCAACTGTTAAAAATATTAAAGACAATGACGGTGTTGAGTTTAGTAATACGGCCAATGAAATTGTTCATCAATACAACCCTTACAATAAGCAAGTTACAACTCCTAAAAAACCAACTCAAACACGTGAAAATAACGTTCCAGTTCCACTTGAGTTCAACTATACTAAGAAACTTGAAGGACGTGAGTTGACTGCAGGTGAGTTCAGCTTCTTATTGAAAGACCAAGATGGAAAAGTCCTTCAAACTGTATCAAATGATAAAGACGGACATATCAAGTTTGAACAACTCTTGTTCAGCAAGGCTGATCTTGGTAAGACATTTACTTATACTGTAGAAGAAGTCAATGACAATAAACCTGGTATTTCTTACGATGCTATGAAAGCAACGGTGACAGTACAAGTAACTAAGGATGGTAAAATTCTTAAGACTGTCGTTAATCATGCTTCAGCAGGTGGAAATGCTACAGATGCTAACGACAAAGAGTTCAACAACAAGGTGGTTCCACCAGAAAAACCTAAGTTCCAACCAGAGAAATATGTTGTAAACCAAGAGAAATTTGACATTACTGGTGATAAACTCGTTGATGATGATAAAGAGTTGGCAGACAAGTATGCGGATACTAATGCGAACCCATACGTAGACAAGACAGACAACAACGAGAAAGAAAACTTGAATACTAAGACTGTGAAACGTGGCGATAAATTGGTTTACCAAGTATGGCTTGATACAACTAAATTTGACGCAAACAACAAGGATTATATTCAAACCGTTGGTATCACTGATAACTACGATGAGAAGAAACTTAATGTTAACCAACCAGATATCAAAGCATACGATGGTAAAACTGGTAAAGATGTTACAGCAATGTTCGATATCAAGGTTGAAAACGGTGTGATTACAGCCAACCTTAAAGATGGCTTCACTAAGTCACTTGGTGATAAAGATAATACCCAAATTATCGATACAACTAAGTTTGCCTTTGGTCGTTACTATAAGTTTGACATTCCGGCAATTGTTAAAGACAGTAAGAATGAAAAAGGTGAGTTTGACGTACCTTCTGGTTCAGATATTGAAAACACAGCGGGACAAACAGTTCACTACTACGACCCAACAGTTAAGAAGGTCGTGAAAACACCTGAAAAACCAACTGAAAAACGTGTTGTTAACATTTCAGCTAGTGTTACGTTTGAATTCACTAAAAAACTAGAAGGTCGTGACCTTAAGGCTGGTGAGTTTAGCTTTGTACTTAAGGATAGAAAAGGTAAAGTGATTGAAACTGTAAGCAATGATGCTGACGGTAAGATTAAGTTCTCAGCACTTGAGTACAAACATGGTGAAGAAGGTATCCACTTCTACACGGTTGAAGAAGTGAAAGGTAATGATACTACAGTAACTTACGATAAGATGGTAGCTAAAGTTACTGTTTTGGTAGCTAAGGGTGGTAACGTTATGACAGTAACTTCTAAATTGCCAGAAGATACTGAGTTCAACAATATTGTAACGCCACCGACACCACCAACTCCAGTGGTGCCACCAG
>NZ_KV831738.1:74223-96876 GCF_001837205.1 Streptococcus sp. HMSC064D12 | reverse complement strand
AGTTTTTATTGTGCACTTATATTGTATATTCAAGGGACAAATTTTGACTGCATTTTTTGTTTTGTGCTAAAATAAGCCTATGGCAAGAATATTAGATAATGATTTACTAGGAGATGAAGAGTATGTTGAGCGTACCCTTCGTCCTCAGTACTTTAAGGAATATATTGGTCAAGATAAGGTTAAAGACCAATTAAAGATTTTTATAGAGGCAGCTAAACTTCGTGATGAAGCCCTAGATCATACTCTTTTGTTTGGTCCTCCAGGTTTGGGGAAAACAACTATGGCTTTTGTGATAGCTAATGAGATGGGCGTCAATTTAAAGCAGACGTCTGGGCCAGCAATTGAAAAGGCTGGTGATTTAGTTGCCATACTCAATGACTTGGAGCCGGGTGATATCTTATTTATTGATGAGATTCACCGGATGCCTATGGCAGTTGAAGAAGTTCTTTATAGTGCTATGGAAGATTACTACATCGATATCATGATTGGTGCGGGCGAAACAAGTCGTAGTGTCCACCTAGAGTTACCACCGTTCACATTAGTAGGTGCAACTACACGAGCAGGTATGTTGTCAAATCCATTGAGGGCTCGTTTTGGAATTAATGGTCATATGGAATATTATGAGTTACCAGATTTGAAGGAAATCATAGAACGTACTTCAGAAATCTTTGACATGACTATAACACCTGAAGCTGCTCTAGAGCTAGCACGTCGTAGCCGTGGGACGCCTCGTATTGCTAACCGCCTACTTAAGCGCGTGAGAGACTATGCACAAATCATGGGTGATGGCATCATTGATGATAAGATTGCAGACAAGGCGTTGACTATGTTGGATGTGGACCATGAAGGACTAGATTATGTCGATCAAAAAATTCTCCGCACCATGATTGAAATGTATGGTGGGGGACCAGTTGGTCTAGGTACCTTGTCAGTTAATATTGCTGAAGAGCGAGAAACGGTAGAAGATATGTATGAACCCTATCTAATTCAAAAGGGATTTATTATGCGAACACGAACAGGTCGTGTTGCAACGGTTAAAGCCTATGAACACATGGGGTACGACTACACTCAAGAAAGTTGATAAAAAATCCATCTAAGGTGGATTTTTTGTTTAGTCAAAAAAGAAAATAAAGAAAAAGAAAAAAACTTTAAAAATCCCTTGCAATGAGTAGGTTCTTTTGTTATTATATTATGGTGCTGTAAATACAGCGCTTAGCTATGATACAAGAGGTTGCGACACGCCTGGTTGCACTGCCACGCAATCCGTGTTGGTTTTCTTGAGGAGCTAGCCTATTATCTTAAATAGACGAAAGAGGAGAAAAAATGGCAAACAAAAAAATTCGTATCCGTTTGAAAGCTTACGAACACCGTACGCTTGATACAGCGGCTGAAAAAATCGTAGAAACTGCAACTCGCACAGGTGCGACAGTTGCTGGGCCAGTTCCACTTCCAACTGAACGTAGTCTCTACACAATTATTCGTGCGACTCACAAATATAAAGATTCTCGCGAACAATTTGAAATGCGTACACACAAACGTCTTATCGACATCATCAACCCAACTCAAAAAACAGTTGACGCTTTGATGAAACTTGATCTTCCAAGTGGTGTGAACGTAGAAATCAAACTTTAATTAAAAGCTTGATTCATTGAGCATAAAAAACGCTCGTTAAAAACTTTTTTGAGCATAAAAAACGCTCATAAAAAACTTTTTGAAAAAACAATAAAGTAAAGGAAATATTTTCTCATGACAAAAGGAATCTTAGGGAAAAAAGTGGGAATGACTCAAATCTTCACTGAAGCAGGTGAATTTATCCCTGTTACTGTCATCGAAGCTACTCCAAACGTTGTGCTTCAAGTTAAAACTGTTGAAACAGACGGTTACGAAGCAGTTCAAGTTGGTTTTGACGACAAACGCGAAGTATTGAGCAACAAACCTGCCAAAGGCCACGTAGCGAAAGCTAACACAGCTCCTAAGCGCTTCATTCGTGAATTCAAAAACATTGAAGGCTTGGAAGTTGGATCAGAAATCACTGTTGACACATTCGAAGCTGGAGATGTTGTTGACGTAACTGGTACTTCAAAAGGTAAAGGTTTCCAAGGTGTTATCAAACGCCACGGTCAATCACGCGGACCTATGGCTCACGGTTCTCGTTACCACCGTCGTCCAGGTTCAATGGGACCTGTTGCGCCTAACCGTGTTTTCAAAAATAAACACTTGGCAGGACGTATGGGTGGCAACCGTGTGACAATTCAAAACCTTGAAGTTGTACAAGTTATCCCAGAGAAAAACGTTATCCTTATCAAAGGTAACGTACCAGGTGCTAAGAAATCTCTTATCACTATCAAATCAGCAGTTAAAGCTGCTAAATAATAAGAAAGGAGAAATCAGTTAAAAATGGCAAACGTAAAACTATTTGACCAAACTGGTAAAGAAGTTAGCACAGTTGAGCTTAACGACGCTATCTTCGGTATCGAACCAAACGAATCAGTAGTATTTGATGTCGTAATCAGCCAACGTGCTAGCCTTCGCCAAGGTACTCACGCGGTTAAAAACCGTTCAGCAGTATCAGGTGGTGGACGTAAACCATGGCGTCAAAAAGGAACTGGACGTGCTCGTCAAGGTTCTATCCGCTCACCACAATGGCGTGGTGGTGGTGTTGTCTTCGGACCAACTCCACGTTCTTACGGATACAAACTTCCACAAAAAGTTCGTCGCCTTGCATTGAAATCTGTTTACTCAGCTAAAGTTGCAGAAGATAAATTTGTAGCAGTTGAAGCTCTTTCATTTGCAGCTCCAAAAACTGCTGAATTCGCAAACGTTCTTTCAGCTCTTAGCATCGATTCTAAAGTACTTGTTATCGTTGAAGAAGGAAACAAATTCGCTGAACTTTCAGCACGTAACCTTGCAAACGTAACTGTTGCAACTCCTGCAACTGCAAGTGTACTTGACATCGTAAACGCAGATAAACTTCTTGTTACTAAAGAAGCTATCTCATCAATCGAGGAGGTTCTTGCATAATGAATTTGTATGACGTAATCAAAAAACCTGTTATCACTGAGAAATCTATGATTGCTCTTGAAGCAGGAAAATACACTTTCGAAGTTGATACACGTGCACACAAACTCTTGATCAAACAAGCAGTTGAAGCTGCATTTGAAGGTGTTAAAGTTGCTAGCGTGAACACTGTAACTGTTAAACCAAAACAAAAACGTGTTGGACGTTACACTGGTTTCACTTCAAAAACTAAAAAAGCTATCATCACTCTTACAGCTGATTCTAAAGCAATCGAGTTGTTTGCAGCTGAAGCTGAATAATCAAAGGAGAAATTAACGTGGGTATTAAAGTTTATAAACCAACGACAAATGGCCGTCGTAACATGACTTCTTTGGATTTCGCAGAAATCACTACAAGCACTCCTGAAAAATCATTGCTTGTTTCTCTTAAGAACAAAGCTGGTCGTAACAACAACGGTCGTATCACTGTACGTCACCAAGGTGGCGGGCACAAACGTCACTACCGTTTGATTGACTTCAAACGTAACAAAGATGGCGTTGAAGCAGTTGTTAAAACAATTGAGTATGATCCAAACCGTACTGCAAACATCGCTCTCGTACACTACACTGACGGGGTTAAAGCTTACATCATCGCACCTAAAGGTCTTGAAGTAGGTCAACGTATCGTTTCAGGTCCAGATGCGGATATCAAGATTGGTAACGCTCTTCCACTTGCAAACATCCCAGTTGGTACAGTTATCCACAACATTGAGCTTCAACCAGGTAAAGGTGCTGAACTTATCCGTGCCGCTGGTGCTTCTGCTCAAGTTTTGGGTCAAGAAGGTAAATACGTACTTGTTCGTCTTCAATCAGGCGAAGTTCGTATGGTTCTTGGTACATGTCGTGCAACTATCGGTACTGTAGGTAACGAACAACAATCACTTATCAACCTTGGTAAAGCCGGCCGTAATCGCTGGAAAGGTATTCGCCCAACAGTTCGTGGTTCTGTAATGAACCCTAACGATCACCCACACGGTGGTGGTGAAGGTAAAGCACCAGTTGGACGTAAAGCGCCATCTACTCCATGGGGTAAACCTGCGCTTGGTCTTAAAACTCGTAACAAGAAAGCTAAATCTGACAAACTTATCGTTCGTCGTCGTAACGAAAAATAATTTAGTCGCTTAGCACATAACATCCGCCAACTCGGTAGCACTTCTTAGTGCAAGCCGCTGTGGTACATTCAATTTAAAGGAGAAAACTACAAAATGGGACGTAGTCTTAAAAAAGGACCTTTCGTCGATGAGCATTTGATGAAAAAAGTTGAAGCTCAAGCAAATGACGAAAAGAAAAAAGTAATTAAAACTTGGTCACGTCGTTCAACGATTTTCCCAAGTTTCATCGGATACACTATCGCAGTTTATGATGGACGTAAACACGTTCCTGTTTACATCCAAGAAGACATGGTAGGTCACAAACTTGGTGAATTTGCACCAACTCGTACTTACAAAGGTCACGCAGCTGACGATAAGAAAACACGTCGTTAATAGGAGGAGGACACAATGGCAGAAATTACTTCAGCTAAAGCAATGGCTCGTACAGTGCGTGTTTCACCTCGTAAAACACGTCTTGTTCTTGATCTTATCCGTGGTAAGAACGTTGCTGATGCAATCGCAATCTTGAAATTCACTCCAAACAAAGCAGCACGCATTGTTGAGAAAACTCTTAACTCTGCTATCGCTAACGCAGAAAACAACTTTGGTTTGGAAAAAGCTAACTTGGTAGTATCTGAAACATTCGCAAACGAAGGACCAACAATGAAACGTTTCCGTCCACGTGCGAAAGGTTCAGCTTCACCAATCAACAAACGTACAACTCACGTAACAGTAGTTGTGTCAGAAAAATAAGGAGGTAAACTCGTGGGTCAAAAAGTACATCCAATTGGTATGCGTGTCGGGATCATCCGTGACTGGGATGCGAAATGGTATGCTGAAAAAGAATACGCAGATTACCTTCACGAAGATTTGGCAATCCGCAAATTCATTCAAAAAGAACTTGCAGACGCTTCAGTTTCAACTATTGAAATCGAACGTGCTGTAAACAAAGTTATTGTTTCACTTCACACTGCTAAACCAGGTATGGTTATCGGTAAAGGTGGATCAAACGTTGACGCACTTCGCGCTCAACTTAACAAATTGACTGGAAAACAAGTACACATCAACATCGTTGAAATCAAGAAACCTGATTTGGACGCTCACCTTGTTGGTGAAACAATTGCTCGCCAACTTGAGCAACGTGTTGCTTTCCGTCGTGCACAAAAACAAGCTATCCAACGTGCAATGCGTGCTGGAGCTAAAGGAATCAAAACTCAAGTATCAGGTCGTTTGAACGGTGCAGATATCGCCCGTGCAGAAGGATACTCTGAAGGTACAGTTCCGCTTCACACACTTCGCGCTGATATCGATTACGCTTGGGAAGAAGCTGACACAACTTACGGTAAACTTGGTGTTAAAGTTTGGATCTACCGTGGAGAAGTTCTTCCAGCTCGTAAAAACACTAAAGGAGGCAAATAACAAATGTTAGTACCTAAACGTGTTAAACACCGTCGTGAATTCCGTGGAAAAATGCGCGGTGAGGCTAAAGGTGGTAAAGAAGTATCATTCGGTGAATACGGTCTTCAAGCTACAACTAGCCACTGGATCACAAACCGTCAAATCGAGGCTGCTCGTATTGCCATGACTCGTTACATGAAACGTGGTGGTAAGGTTTGGATCAAGATCTTCCCACACAAATCATACACTGCTAAAGCTATCGGTGTACGTATGGGTTCTGGTAAAGGGGCACCTGAAGGTTGGGTAGCACCAGTTAAACGTGGTAAAGTAATGTTCGAAATCGCAGGTGTTTCTGAAGAAGTTGCACGTGAAGCGCTTCGTCTTGCTAGCCACAAATTGCCAGTTAAATGTAAATTCGTGAAACGTGAAGCAGAATAAGGAGAAGACATGAAACTTGAAGAAATCAAAAAGTTTGTTGCTGAGCTTCGTGGCTTGTCTCAAGAAGAGCTTGCTAAAAAAGAAAACGAACTTAAGAAAGAACTTTTCGACCTTCGTTTCCAAGCTGCAGCAGGTCAACTTGATCAAACTGCCCGTTTGAACGAAGTGAAAAAACAAATTGCACGTGTTAAAACTGTGCAATCTGAAATCAAATAATAGATTGGGAAAGGAGCAATTCTAATAATGGAACGTAATCAACGTAAAACCCTTGTTGGACGCGTAGTATCTGACAAGATGGATAAAACAATCACAGTTGTAGTTGAAACTAAACGTAACCACCCAGTCTATGGTAAACGTATCAACTATTCTAAAAAATACAAAGCACATGATGAAAACAACGTTGCTAAAGAAGGCGATATCGTTCGTATCATGGAAACTCGCCCACTTTCAGCTACAAAACGCTTCCGTCTTGTAGAAGTTGTGGAAGAAGCTGTTATTATCTAATAAAACTAAAAGGAGACAATTGAAATGATTCAACAAGAAAGTCGCTTAAAAGTTGCTGATAATAGCGGTGCTCGTGAAATCTTGACTATCAAAGTTCTTGGTGGTTCAGGACGTAAATTCGCTAACATCGGCGACGTTATCGTTGCAACTGTTAAACAAGCTACACCAGGTGGAGCTGTTAAAAAAGGTGATGTTGTTAAAGCTGTTATCGTTCGTACAAAAACTGGTGCTCGCCGTCCAGACGGTTCATACATCAAGTTTGATGACAACGCTGCAGTAATCATCCGCGATGACAAAACTCCTCGTGGAACTCGTATCTTTGGCCCTGTTGCACGTGAATTGCGTGAAGGTGGATACATGCGTATCGTATCTTTGGCGCCAGAAGTACTTTAATCTGAATTAACACAAACTTAGTCCCCTGATATAGTCAGGGTGCCCATTAGGGCGTAAGAAATAATAGGAGAAATACTCAAATGTTTGTAAAAAAAGGCGATAAAGTTCGCGTTATTGCTGGTAAAGACAAAGGAACTGAAGCAGTAGTTCTTAAAGCTCTTCCAAAAGTAAACAAAGTTGTTGTTGAAGGTGTTGCAATCATCAAAAAACACCAAAAACCATCAGCTGAAAACCCTCAAGGTGCTATCGTGGAAAAAGAAGCACCAATCCACGCTTCAAACGTTCAAGTTCTTGACAAGAACGGTGTAGCTGGACGTGTAGGTTACAAAGTTGTTGACGGCAAAAAAGTTCGTTACAACAAAAAATCAGGCGAAGTGCTTGACTAATCACGAAGGAAAGGAGAAAGTATTAAATGGCTAACCGTCTTAAAGAAAAATACACTAACGAAGTAATTCCAGCTTTGACTGAAAAATTTAACTATTCTTCAGTTATGGCTGTGCCAAAAGTTGATAAAATCGTTATCAACATGGGTGTTGGTGAAGCTGTAAACAACGCTAAAACTCTTGAAAAAGCTGCTGCTGAGTTGGCACTTATTTCAGGTCAAAAACCATTGATTACTAAAGCTAAGAAATCAATCGCTGGCTTCCGTCTTCGTGAAGGTGTAGCGATCGGTGCTAAAGTTACCCTTCGTGGTGAACGCATGTACGAATTCTTGGATAAATTGGTATCAGTATCACTTCCACGTGTTCGTGACTTCCATGGTGTTCCAACTAAATCATTTGATGGACGTGGTAACTACACACTTGGTGTTAAAGAACAACTTATCTTCCCAGAAATCAACTTCGACGATGTTGATAAAGTACGTGGTATGGATATCGTTATCGTAACTACTGCTAACACTGACGAAGAAGGTCGTGAATTGCTTAAAGGCCTTGGAATGCCTTTTGCAAAATAATCTAGGAGGTAAATAAATTGGCTAAAAAATCAATGATTGCTAAGAACAAACGCCCTGCGAAGTTCTCTACGCAAGCTTACACTCGTTGCGAACGTTGTGGACGTCCACACTCAGTTTATCGCAAATTTAAACTTTGCCGTGTTTGCTTCCGTGAATTGGCTTACAAAGGTCAAATTCCAGGTGTTACCAAAGCTTCTTGGTAAAAATATGATGTATTCAAGTTGGTTTATCTAATTTGAATGTATTAAACACAATCTGAGCCTAGCTCAATCATTAACTAGCAAGTGAATTATTCAAACTACTAGTAAGAGGAGAAAAATATAAAATGGTTATGACTGACCCAATTGCAGATTTCTTGACACGTATTCGTAACGCTAACCAAGCTAAACACGAAGTACTTGAAGTACCTGCATCAAACATTAAAAAAGGTATTGCTGAAATTCTTAAACGTGAAGGTTTCGTAAAAAACGTTGAAGTTATCGAAGATGACAAACAAGGTATCATCCGCGTATTCTTGAAATACGGACAAAACGGTGAACGTGTTATCACTAACTTGAAACGTATCTCAAAACCAGGTCTTCGTGTTTACTCTAAACGTGAAGATGTTCCTAAAGTTCTTAACGGACTTGGAATCGCGATCATCTCTACTTCAGAAGGTCTTTTGACTGACAAAGAAGCTCGTCAAAAGAACGTTGGTGGAGAAGTTATCGCTTACGTTTGGTAAGAAGCTGATACTAAGCACTTATCTCAAATGATTTGTGCGAGTTTCGTTGATTATATTCGATGAGACTCATCCCCGTGAAAACTAGTCACTTTGTGGCTTGATAATCTAACAGGAGAATTAAATACTATGTCACGTATTGGTAATAAAGTTATTACTTTGCCTGCTGGTGTTGAAGTAACAAACAACGATAACGTTGTTACTGTTAAAGGACCTAAAGGCGAACTCACTCGTGAGTTTAACAAAAACATTGAAATCAAAGTTGAAGGCAACGAAGTTACACTTCACCGTCCAAACGACTCAAAAGAAAACAAAACAATCCACGGTACTTCACGTGCAAACTTGAACAACATGGTTGTTGGTGTTTCTGAAGGTTTCAAAAAAGAACTTGAAATGCGCGGTGTCGGATACCGTGCGCAACTCCAAGGAACAAAACTTGTTCTTTCAGTTGGTAAATCTCACCAAGACGAAGTTGAAGCTCCAGAAGGTATTACTTTTGAAGTACCATCTGCAACTTCAATCGTTGTAAGTGGTATTAACAAAGAAGTTGTTGGTCAAACAGCTGCTTACATCCGTAGCCTTCGTTCACCAGAACCTTACAAAGGTAAAGGTATCCGTTACGTTGGTGAATACGTACGTCGTAAAGAAGGTAAAACTGGTAAATAATAGGATTTTATCCTTGTGGCAATTCTTTTTGGATTGTCTCTTTACCAAAAGCTCTCATGAGCAAGCATTATAATTAAGAGGTGAAAATTGTGATTTCGAAACCAGATAAAAACAAACTCCGCCAAAAACGCCACCGTCGCGTTCGCGGAAAACTCTCTGGAACTGCTGATCGCCCACGTTTGAACATTTTCCGTTCTAATACAGGCATCTACGCTCAAGTTATTGATGACGTAGCGGGTGTAACGCTCGCAAGTGCATCAACTCTTGATAAAGAAGTTTCTAAAGGAACTAAAACAGAACAAGCCGTTGTTGTCGGTAAACTTGTTGCTGAACGCGCAGTAGCTAAAGGTATTTCTGAAGTGGTGTTTGACCGCGGTGGATATCTCTATCACGGACGTGTTAAAGCTTTGGCTGACTCAGCTCGTGAAAACGGATTGAAATTCTAATAGGGAGGACACTTAATAATGGCATTTAAAGATAATGCAGTAGAACTTGAAGAACGCGTAGTTGCTATCAACCGTGTTACTAAAGTTGTAAAAGGTGGACGCAACATGCGTTTTGCTGCTCTTGTTGTTGTTGGTGACCGTAATGGTCGCGTAGGATTTGGTACTGGTAAATCTCAAGAGGTTCCAGAAGCTATCCGTAAAGCAGTTGAAGCAGCTAAGAAAAACCTTATCGAAGTTCCTATGGTTGGTACAACTATTCCTCACGAAGTTCGTTCAGAATTTGGTGGAGCGAAAGTATTGTTGAAACCAGCTGTTGAAGGGGCTGGGGTTGCCGCTGGTGGTGCAGTTCGTGCCGTCATCGAATTGGCTGGTGTTGCTGATGTAACATCTAAATCACTCGGTTCAAACACTCCAATCAACATCGTTCGTGCGACTGTTGAAGGATTGAAACAACTTAAACGTGCTGAAGAAGTTGCGGCTCTTCGTGGCATCTCAGTATCTGACTTGGCATAAGAAAGGAGATAACAATGGCTCAAATTAAAATTACTTTGACTAAGTCTCCAATCGGACGCAAACCAGAACAACGTAAAACAGTTGTTGCTCTTGGACTTGGTAAATTGAATAGCTCAGTTGTTAAAGAAGACAACGCTGCTATCCGTGGTATGGTCAACGCAGTATCTCACTTGGTAACTGTAGAAGACGTTAAATAAAAATTGATTTAAGTCGTGAGGGTTCCCTTGCGACTTAAACTGAATTTCATGTATAGGCGAGTTTCTAATTAAGCTACCTTACTTGGTTAGAGGCGCTAGCATTTTACAAAAAGAGGAGAAAATAATAATGAAACTTCATGAATTGAAACCTGCTGAAGGTTCTCGTAAAGTCCGTAACCGTGTAGGTCGTGGTACTTCATCTGGTAACGGTAAAACTTCAGGCCGTGGTCAAAAAGGTCAAAAAGCTCGTAGCGGTGGTGGCGTACGTCCAGGATTTGAAGGTGGACAAACTCCATTGTTCCGTCGTCTTCCAAAACGTGGATTCACTAACATCAACGCTAAAGAATACGTACTTGTAAACCTTGATCAATTGAACGTCTTTGAAGATGGTACAGAAGTAACTCCAGCAGTTCTTAAAGAAGCTGGAATCGTTCGTGCTGAAAAATCAGGCGTTAAAGTTCTTGGTAACGGCGAATTGACTAAGAAATTGACTGTTAAAGCAGCTAAATTCTCAAAATCTGCTGAAGCAGCTATCACTGCTAAAGGTGGTTCAATCGAAGTCATCTAATGAGGGGTAACTCATTATGTTCTTTAAACTATTAAAAGACGCATTGAAAGTCAAAAACGTTCGTAATAAGATTTTATTTACAATCTTCATTATTTTCGTTTTTCGTGTAGGGACTCATGTAACAGTTCCTGGTATCAATGCGGAAAGTTTGAAACAATTAAGTGATTTACCTTTCTTGAACATGCTTAACTTGGTGTCTGGTAATGCCATGAATAACTTCTCTATCTTCTCGATGGGGGTTAGTCCTTACATTACAGCATCAATCATTGTCCAACTTTTGCAGATGGATATTTATCCAAAATTTGTAGAGTGGGGCAAACAAGGGGAAGTTGGTCGTCGTAAATTGAACCAAGCGACTCGCTACATCACTCTTGTTTTAGCCTTTGTTCAATCGATTGGTATTACAGCAAGTTTTAATACTCTCTCATCAATTTCATTGGTTAAAACACCAAATGTTTCAACCTACCTATTGATTGGGACAATTCTAACTGCTGGTAGCATAATTGTGACATGGCTTGGTGAACAAATCACAGATAAAGGTTTTGGTAATGGTGTGTCAATGATTATCTTTTCAGGGATCATTGCTTCTATTCCAAAAATGTTCTCAACAATTTACGAGGATTTCTTTGTCAACGTTCGTTCAGGAGAATTGACTCGTTCATATATCATAGTTGCTTTGCTAATTGTGGTAGGTTTGGCGATTGTCTTCTTTACGACATTTGTTCAACAGGCAGAATATCAAATTCCAATTCAATATACTAAATTGGTTCAAGGGGCTCCAACGAGTTCTTACCTTCCATTGAAAGTTAATCCAGCTGGTGTTATTCCCGTTATCTTTGCTAGCTCGATTACAACAATTCCTAGTACTATTCTTCCATTCTTCTCGAAGGTTACATGGTTATCACACTTACAAGGACTACTCTCGTATAATACGCCTAGTGGAATGATTACTTACGCAATATTGATTATCTTGTTCTCATTCTTCTACACATTTGTCCAAGTAAATCCTGAAAAAACTGCAGAAAATCTTCAAAAGAATGGGTCTTACATTCCTAGTGTTCGTCCAGGTCGTGAGACTGAAAAGTATATGTCTTCATTGCTTAAGAGATTGGCAACAATCGGGGCTGTATTTCTCGCGTTTATTTCATTGGCTCCAATTGCGGCTCAACAGTTTATGCACCTTACAAGCTCAATCGCGCTTGGTGGTACATCTCTCTTGATCTTGATTTCAACTGGTATCGAAGGTATGAAACAACTCGAAGGTTACCTATTGAAACGTCAGTACGTTGGATTTATGAATCTTGAAGACTAAGTCTTCTCATGAACAATTGAGAGGGAAAGAAAGGTTACTTTCTGTCCCTTCTCTTTTGTTTTTTGATAACTCTACCAATGTTTTTAAACTTTGATAGAGTTATTTGAAAACAAAAATAAGGAGTTCGTAAGATGAATCTTTTAATTATGGGTCTACCAGGTGCTGGTAAAGGGACTCAAGCTGCAAAAATTGTTGAAGAATTTGGTGTAGCTCACATCTCAACTGGTGATATGTTCCGTGCTGCTATGGCTAACCAAACAGAAATGGGAACTTTGGCAAAATCATTCATCGATAAAGGTGAATTGGTACCAGATGAAGTGACAAACGGAATCGTTAAAGAGCGTTTGGCTGAATCTGATATTGCTGAAAAAGGTTTCTTGCTTGATGGTTATCCACGTACTATTGAGCAAGCTCATGCATTGGATGAAACATTGAAAGCACTTGGTATTAAACTTGACGGTGTAATCAATATTGAAGTTAATCCAGAGAGCTTGGTTGAACGTCTTTCAGGTCGTTTCATTTGTCGCTCATGTGGTGCAACTTACCATAAAGTATTCAACCCAACTAAGGTTGAAGGAACATGTGATGTTTGTGGCGAACATGAATTCTTCCAACGTGAAGATGACAAACCTGAAACTGTTAAACGTCGTCTTGATGTAAACATTGCTCAGGGTGAGCCAATTATTGCACATTATCGTGAGCTTGGTCTTGTATCAGATATTCAAGGTAACCAAGATATCGATGATGTATTCGCTGATGTTAAAAAAGCGATTGCAGCAATTAAATAATTATATAATCTTACTTGCGTATCAGACTTAAGCATGTTATAATATTTTAGTCTGACTTATAATTGTTACCTCTGTGCTCAGAGGAAATCAAATCGAAATTTTAGGGGGTACTTTTGCGTGGCAAAAGAAGACGTGATTGAAATTGAAGGTAAAGTTGTAGAAACTATGCCTAATGCTATGTTTACTGTTGAATTGGAAAATGGACACCAAATTTTGGCGACAGTTTCTGGTAAAATCCGTAAAAACTACATTCGTATTTTGGTCGGTGACCGTGTGACTGTTGAAATGAGTCCTTATGATTTGACACGTGGACGCATCACATACCGCTTTAAATAATCGAAATAATTGGAGGGATTAAAACATGAAGGTAAGACCATCGGTTAAACCAATTTGCGAATACTGTAAAGTTATTCGTCGTAACGGTCGTGTTATGGTAATTTGTCCAACAAATCCAAAACACAAACAACGTCAAGGATAATATAGAAAGGAGAAATCATGGCTCGTATTGCTGGAGTTGACATTCCAAACGATAAACGTGTAGTAATTTCACTTACTTACGTATACGGTATCGGACTTGCAACATCTAAGAAAATCTTGGCTGCTGCAGGCGTTTCTGAAGACATCCGCGTTAAAGATTTGACAAACGATCAAGAAGACGCTATCCGTCGCGAAGTGGATGCAATCAAAGTTGAAGGTGACCTTCGTCGTGAAGTTAACCTTAACATCAAACGTTTGATGGAAATCGGTTCATACCGTGGTATCCGTCACCGTCGTGGACTTCCTGTCCGTGGACAAAACACTAAAAACAATGCCCGCACTCGTAAAGGTAAAGCTGTTGCGATTGCAGGTAAGAAAAAATAATTAAAATAAAATAGGAGGTAAAAACATTGGCTAAACCAACACGTAAACGTCGTGTGAAAAAGAATATCGAATCTGGTATTGCTCACATTCACGCTACTTTCAATAACACTATTGTTATGATTACAGATGTGCATGGTAACGCTGTAGCATGGTCATCAGCTGGTGCTCTTGGTTTCAAAGGTTCTCGTAAATCTACACCATTTGCTGCACAAATGGCTTCAGAAGCTGCTGCTAAATCTGCACAAGAACATGGTCTTAAAACAGTTGAAGTAACTGTTAAAGGTCCTGGTTCAGGTCGTGAGTCTGCTATCCGTGCTCTTGCTGCTGCAGGTCTTGAAGTAACAGCAATCCGTGATGTAACACCTGTACCACATAATGGTTGTCGTCCTCCAAAACGTCGTCGTGTGTAATCTTTAATAACAATAGTACACAAGGTTCGTTTCGAGGGAGTATAATAAATGATTGAGTTTGAAAAACCAATAATAACAAAAATTGATGAAAATAAAGATTACGGCAAATTTGTCATCGAACCACTAGAACGTGGTTATGGTACAACTTTGGGTAACTCTCTTCGTCGTGTACTTTTGTCATCACTTCCAGGTGCTGCCGTAACATCAATTAAGATTGATGGAGTACTCCACGAATTTGATACCGTACCAGGCGTCCGTGAAGACGTGATGCAAATCATCCTTAATATTAAAGGACTTGCTGTAAAATCTTACGTCGAAGACGAAAAAACAATTGAACTTGATGTCCAAGGTCCAGCTGAAGTTACTGCTGGAGATATCTTGACTGATAGCGACATTGAAATTGTTAACCCTGATCATTATCTTTTCACTATCGCTGAAGGAGCTTCTTTGAAAGCGACTATGACAGTAGCTACAAACCGTGGTTATGTTCCAGCAGATGAAAACAAGAAAGATGATGCACCAGTGGGAACATTGGCTGTAGATTCAATCTACACACCAGTGAAAAAAGTCAATTATCAAGTTGAACCTGCCCGTGTAGGTAGCAACGATGGTTTTGATAAATTGACAATCGAAATCATGACAAACGGAACAATCATCCCTGAAGATGCCCTCGGTCTCTCGGCTCGCGTTTTGATTGAACACTTGAACTTGTTTACTGACCTTACTGATGTTGCTAAAGCTACTGATGTAATGAAAGAAACTGAAAAAGTGAACGATGAAAAGGTGCTTGACCGTACCATCGAAGAACTTGATTTGTCTGTACGCTCATATAACTGTTTGAAACGTGCCGGTATTAATACCGTTCATGATTTGACAGAAAAAACTGAGCCTGAAATGATGAAAGTCCGTAACCTAGGTCGTAAATCTCTTGAAGAAGTCAAAGTTAAGTTGGCTGATCTTGGACTTGGACTCAAAAACGATAAATAATAATATAGGAGGATAACATGGCTTACCGTAAACTTGGACGCACAAGCTCACAGCGTAAAGCGGTTCTTCGTGATTTGACTACAGATCTTATCATTAACGAAGCAATCGTTACAACTGAAGCACGTGCTAAAGAAATCCGTAAAACAGTTGAAAAAATGATCACTCTTGGTAAACGTGGTGATTTGCACGCACGTCGTCAAGCAGCTGCATTTGTACGTAACGAAATTGCATCTGAAAGCTATGATGAAGCAACTGATAAATATACATCAACAACTGCTCTTCAAAAACTTTTCTCAGAAATCGCACCTCGTTATGCTGAACGTAACGGTGGATACACTCGTATCCTTAAAACAGAACCACGTCGTGGCGATGCTGCCCCAATGGCAATCATCGAACTTGTTTAATTTTTATCAATTTTGTTGAGTGTTATGATGATGGAATAGCTTAGCTTTTCTTAGTCTAGCTCTGGTCTACCGCTGGGCATACGCCTAGCGGGAACACTCATCATAAAAATGGGAATAAATAAGCATGTAACGCTTGTTTACGAAAGGTAATACTGTTATTTTTCGTAAGCAGGCGTTTTTTTGGGCTATAAATCGTCTGAATATTTTGATATAATGGAATAAGCTTATTTCAAAAAGGGGGGACATTATTTTGACAACAGCCAAGGAACTGCTTAAGCAAAGGTATTATGAGCCAATTAAGGAGCAACCCGAATTATTTGTGGGGATTGAGTTGGAATATCCAGTTGTTAATTTGAGTGGTAATGCTACGGATGTCTCTCTTACAAAACAGTTACTAGTCTATCTCTTGGATAATTTTGATTTTCAAGCTGATAAGTATGATTCTGATAACAATCCTATTCAGCTTATTGATAAAGCTTCTGGAGATATGATTCTTTTTGAAGTCTCCTACAATACGATTGAGTTTGCTTTTGCAAAGGCTGAAAGAATCTCTGAGGTTGAGGAACGTTTGGATACTTACTTCGGTATAATCCAACCTTATCTTCAGAATCATAATCATGAGTTGCAAGGTTGGGGAGTGAATCCAAACTGGGCAAAAAATGACAACAGACCTGTTAAATCTCCTCGTTATGAGATGCTTATGGATTTTCTCGAGCTATCTAAAGCAAAGAACGATTCTTTCTTTCATGATTATCCAGAATATGGTTCTTTCATCTGTGGGAGTCAGGTACAGTTAGATGTTTCAAAAACGTCCTATTTAAGGGTTTTAAATGCTTTTAATCAAATAGAGGGACCCAAGGAAGTATTATTGGCAAACTCTGAATTTTGGGGTTCTGATTGGGATTTAGCGATTTCCCGTGATGTTTTCTGGGAGAATTCCATGCATGGTGTGTTTGAGGAAAATGCTGGTGTATTTCCTAAGGTGTTTAAGAGCGAAGATGACTATTTTTCTTACTTGTCTGAGACAGCCATTTTTACTGCTAAGCGTGGTGACGAAACCTACTATTTTGAACCAATACGTGCTAAAGACTACCTAAGTACGCCATCTGTCAAAGCACACTCTATTCATGGTGAAGTAGTCACTATTGAGCCAAGTGAGGAAGATTTTAAGACTCACCGTTCTTATCAATTCCAAGATTTAACGACGCGAGGAACTATTGAGTTTCGCAGTGTTTGTACCCAACCTTTCTCATCAACTTTTGCGCCGGCAGCCTTTCACCTTGGTCTTTTAGTCAATTTGGAAAATCTGGAAAATATTTTGAATGACTCACCCTTTTTTGAAGCATTTGACTATGATTTTCCTAGAATTCGTCGTTTATTTTCGAAAAAGGATATTTCTGATACAGATCTCAAAATGATTTTACCTTTGACAGAATCGTTATTGGCTTGTGCTGAGGATGGCTTGAAATCGCGTGGTTTTGGAGAAGAAGTCTACTTAGCTTCCCTTAGAGAGAAATTAGATAAACTGAATAAGAGTTTAGCTTAACTTTTGATAAAAGATATAATAGATAACTTTTGCTAAAAAATTTAAAAAAAGGCAAAAAAGTATTGACGTCAGCAAACAATAAATGGTATTATATAGTAGTTGTTTCGAAAGAGACAAGAGAAAGTTATAAAAACTTTCAAAAAAGTATTGACACGAGTTGTCGATCTTGATATAATAACTAATGTTGTTAGCGGAAATGGCGGAATTGGCAGACGCGCAGGACTAAGGATCCTGTGACCGCTTTAGGTCGTGAGGGTTCAAGTCCCTCTTTCCGCAGAGTAACCAGTCAGATGACTGGTTTTTTTGTATTAAAAAATCAAAACGCTTACAAATTGTAGAAAAGCTAGTTTTTTGAGTCTAATTGTGATAGAATAAACGTGTAAACGGGTTCAAACCCAAAAAAATATAGGAGGCCTTTATAATGGCAATCGTTTCAGCAGAAAAATTTGTCCAAGCAGCTCGTGATAATGGTTACGCAGTTGGTGGATTTAACACAAACAACCTTGAGTGGACTCAAGCTATCTTGCGTGCAGCAGAAGCTAAACAAGCTCCAGTACTTATCCAAACTTCTATGGGTGCAGCTAAGTACATGGGTGGTTACAAATTGTGTAAAGTCCTTATCGAAGAATTGGTTGAATCAATGGGTATCACTGTACCAGTTGCTATTCACCTTGACCACGGTCACTATGATGATGCTTTGGAATGTATCCGTGTAGGTTACACTTCAGTTATGTTTGATGGTTCACACCTTCCAGTTGAAGAAAACCTTGAAAAAGCAGCTAAAGTTGTTGAATTTGCACACGCTAACGGTGTATCAGTTGAAGCTGAAGTTGGTACAATCGGTGGTGAAGAAGATGGTATCATCGGTGATGGTGAATTGGCACCAATCGAAGATGCTAAAGCTATGGTTGCAACTGGTATCGACTTCCTTGCAGCAGGTATCGGTAACATCCACGGTCCTTACCCAGAAAACTGGAGCGGACTTCACCTTGACCACTTGCAAAAATTGACAGAAGCTGTTCCTAACTTCCCAATCGTATTGCACGGTGGATCAGGTATTCCTGACGATCAAATCCAAGCAGCTATCAAACTTGGTGTTGCTAAAGTTAACGTTAACACTGAATGTCAAATCGCATTTGCTAACGCAACACGTAAATTTGTTGCTGAATACGAAGCAAATGAAGCAGAATACGACAAGAAGAAACTCTTCGACCCACGTAAATTCTTGAAACCAGGTTTCGAAGCTATTACAGAAGCTGTTGAAGAACGTATCGACGTATTTGGTTCAGCAAACAAAGCTTAATTAGCTTATTAAAACAAGGTCCTTTTCGGATCTTGTTTTTTTGTACTAAAATAATTAGTTAGTATCTGCCAATCAATCTGTGATTGAGAGTGAACAAATTTTAAAGAGTGGATATGGCTTTGGTTGATAGATTCTATTTCCTAACTTTTTAAGATATGCTATAATATGAATATGTTTGATAATTATATTGTACCTGTATTTTTTGGTGGTGGAGCTCTTGCTCTACTAGGTTTAGTGTTATTTGGTTGGGCTTTGCCTTCATTTTTGAAGGGTAAGTGGTCTTATTTGATTTCTTTGCTAGGTTTAGGTTTGGTTGCTTTTGCCTATTTTGATTCGGCGATTGTTATCACTTATAAAATCTGGCTTGGATTGCTAGGTGTTATCATGGTTGGTTGGGGACTTCCTTTCAACAATCGCAAGGGACGCCGTGCAATGACTATTTTTTGGGCCATCATGGCAATCGTTGTAGGTATTGCTGCTATTGCATTCACTATTGCTTATGGTGTTATTAACCGCCACTAACATGAAACTGTAAAACATGCTATAATAATGGCATGTTTTATTTTATGACCCTATCATTTATTATCATGCCTGCCTTGGGTTGCTTCTTAATAGGTTTGGCTTTTGCTAAATCAGATCGTTGGGACTTTTCTTGGATTTTATCCTTAATTGGTTTGGTGGCCTTTATTTCTTCTTTTTGGCATATAGCACGCGTAGATTTATGGTTTATGCTAAGTTATAGTGTTGGTCCTTTTTTGATGGGATTTGGTTTCTCTTGGGATCTAAGTAAGAAACGCCGTAGGCAGTTATTATTATTAGGGGTATTTTTCCTTATCTTTTTTGTGATTCTGTACTATCTTGTTGTGCGAATCCTGAATACAGCTGTTGTCTAAAGGGGGGCTGTTGTGATGTTGCTAGATTTAGAAGAGAAGACACGTGTGCTTGTAGAAGATATTGTTGAACGTTCCGCTATTGGGCGAGGAGCTATCTTTGTTTTGGGGTTGTCTTCCAGTGAGGTTGCTGGTGGGACTATCGGAAAAGCCTCTAGCCGTGAAATTGGTCAACGAATTGTGAAAACTATTCTTGAGGTTTTGGAAGCTAAAGGGATTTACTTGGCTGTTCAGGGCTGTGAACATTTGAATCGTGCTTTGGTTGTTGAGCGTGAGCTTGCCATGGCTAAAGATTTGGAAATTGTGAATGTTCTTCCAACCTTGCACGCTGGGGGAAGTGGTCAGCTGGCTGCTTTCGACTATATGAAGGATCCTGTTGAGGTGGAGGAAATTGTCGCTCAGGCTGGTATTGATATTGGGGATACATCTATTGGTATGCATGTGAAGAGGGTCCAAGTTCCTCTTCGTCCTATTATTCCAGAATTAGGTGGTGCCCATGTGACTGCTTTGGCGAGTCGTCCTAAGTTAATTGGTGGTGCTCGTGCGGAGTATTTAGCAGATCCTATCCGTAAAAACTAAAAAGTATCGGACAAGAGTGTCCGATACTTTTTCTGTTAGCTGGGCTTTTCGTTTTAATGATGGCGCTTGGCATAATCAACAAATTTGAATTTTTCAAGTTTGTGGCGACTTTCCGTAAATTGGAACTGTTTTCCATTATTTAAATAAACTTTTGAACGGACACAGACAACGTGCTGGTCCTTGCCTAGGTCGATAAGAATCTTATCTTGATCGGTAGCATTATCGATAGTGATTTCTTTAAAGGCGTGGGAAATGCTAAGGTTGAGCTGATTCTCAATGTAGTCGTAAATAAAGTATTCAGCAATGCTACGGTTTAGTTGCGGAACAAGGCTGGCGTCTAGGTAATCAATATCTATAACAGAGGCACAGCTGTCAACGACTCTTTGACGAACAACACGCCAAACCTGTCGGCTATTAGAAAAACCAGTTCTTTCTGAGAGTTTTGAATCAACAATGATTTTATCCAGAGAAATAACATTGGTTTGCGAATTAAGGCCTTGTTGTTCTATTAGTTCTTGGTAACTAGTAAGGTCAGACACAGGAAAGTTGATTTGTTCCTGGTTAATAACCTGAGAGCCAGAGCCATGAATCTTTTTGACCAAGCCTTCTTCAACGAGTAAGGTTAATGCCTTTCGTATAGTGTCTCGACTAACCTGATAAGATTGAACCAGTTCTTGCTCGGTGGGGAGAAAGTCTCCCACTTGATACTTTTGCTCATGGATGGCTTTTTCTAAATCCTTATAAATAATCTGATATTTTTTCATCTTTCTCCTCATTTGTAGGTAAAAAAACATACAACCGATGTTTTTTTACAAAAATATGTTAAAAAAATCCCGGAACACTTGCAGACAAATTTGCAATCGTTTACAATCAGTTTATCAAGTCAACCAGATATTGTCAAAAAAGAAAAGGAGATTCAAATGGGTAAATTTGAACAAGAAGCCAAAGATCTGCTTGCTGCAATTGGTGGTAAAGAAAATGTGACTGCTGTCACTCACTGTGCGACGCGTATGCGTTTCGTTCTTGGTGATGATAAGAAGGCAGATGTGAAAACAATCGAAGCCATTCCTGCTGTTAAGGGGACTTTCACCAATGCAGGTCAATTCCAAGTTATCATTGGTAATGATGTGCCAATCTTTTATAACGATTTCACTGCTGTATCAGGGATTGAAGGTGTTTCTAAAGAAGCTGCTAAATCAGCTGCCAAGAGCAAGCAAAACCCAGTGCAGCGTGTTATGACAACCTTAGCCGAGATCTTTACACCTATTATTCCAGCCCTTATCGTTGGGGGATTAATTCTTGGTTTCCGTAATGTTCTTGAGGGTGTGCATTGGTCTATGCTTGACGGTAAGACAATTACCGAGGTTTCTCAGTTCTGGTCAGGAGTGAATCACTTCTTGTGGTTGCCTGGTGAAGCTATTTTCCAATTCTTGCCTGTAGGTATTACTTGGTCTGTTTCTCGTAAAATGGGAACTAGCCAAATTCTTGGAATTGTTTTGGGTATTTGTCTGGTGTCACCACAATTGCTTAATGCTTATTCAGTAGCATCGACACCAGCGTCTGAAATTGCTAAGGATTGGGTTTGGGATTTCGGATTCTTTACTGTTAATCGTATAGGTTATCAAGCGCAAGTTATTCCAGCCCTTCTTGCTGGTTTGTCACTTTCTTATCTTGAAATTTTCTGGCGTAAACATGTACCAGAAGTAGTATCAATGATTTTTGTACCGTTCTTGTCATTGATTCCAGCCCTTATTTTGGCTCATACGGTTTTAGGTCCTATTGGTTGGACTATTGGACAAGCTCTTTCAACAGTGGTTCTTGCTGGTTTGATAGGTCCTGTAAAATGGCTTTTCGGTGCTGTTTTTGGTGCCCTTTATGCGCCGTTCGTTATCACTGGTCTTCACCACATGACCAATGCAATTGATACTCAGTTGATTGCAGATGCTGGTGGAACAGCTCTTTGGCCTATGATTGCTCTATCAAACATTGCTCAAGGTTCAGCAGTCTTTGCTTACTATATTATGCATCGTCATGATGAACGTGAGGCTCAAATTTCACTTCCAGCTACTATTTCAGCTTATCTTGGTGTTACAGAACCAGCCCTCTTTGGGGTTAACGTCAAGTATATTTACCCATTTGTTGCGGGTATGATTGGTTCATCTATTGCAGGTCTTCTATCAGTAACCTTTAACGTTACAGCAGCCTCTATTGGTATTGGTGGGTTGCCTGGTATTCTATCAATTCAACCTAAGTATATGATTCCATTTGCAGGAATTATGCTTGTTGCTATCATTGTACCTATGGTCTTGACTTTCTTCTTCCGCAAAGCGAGTCTCTTTACTAAGACAGAAGATGATACAGAACTTAAGGAAGAATTCGCAGCTCAAGAAGAAGCTGAATTTGCATCACATACTGCTACTCCAACGGCTCTTGTTGAATCAGCAGAGGTTGTTAGCCCACTTGCTGGCCAAGTTAAACCACTTAGCCAAGCCACAGATCCTGTCTTTTCATCAGGTGTAATGGGACAAGGTGTCGTCATCGAACCAAGTCAAGGGGAATTGGTTTCACCAGTGAATGGTACAGTGACAGTACTCTTCCCAACTAAGCACGCAGTAGGTATCGTTTCT
>NZ_KV831738.1:9876-74123 GCF_001837205.1 Streptococcus sp. HMSC064D12 | reverse complement strand
AAAAAGGTGTTGAAATGCTAATGCACATTGGTATGGATACGGTTAGCCTTGACGGAAAAGGGTTTGAGGCTCATGTTGAACAAGGTGATAAAGTTGTTGTTGGTCAACAATTGATTAGCTTTGATATGGATGTTATCAAAGAAGCTGGTTTGGTCACTGAGACTCCAGTAATCATTACAAATCAAGATGATTTCCAAGCAGATGTTGAAGGGGATCTTCCACGTGATATCAAATGTGGTGAAGTTCTCATGATTGCTCATCGAACAAAATAAGCTAAGGGGTGGAAACGTTACGGTCCACCCTTTGATAAAAAAGAGGTTAAATAAATGGCATTAGATAAAACAAAGGTTGTATACCAAATTTATCCAAAATCATATAAGGACACGACAGGAAATGGAATCGGTGATTTCAGAGGGATCATTGAAAAGATTCCTTATCTAGCAGAGTTGGGCGTGGATATGGTTTGGCTCAATCCTTTCTATCCAAGCCCACAACGTGACAATGGTTACGATATTTCAGACTACACAGCCGTCAACCCTGTCTTTGGGGATATGGCTGACTTTGAAGAAATGGTCCGTGTCGGGAAAGAGCACAAGATTGATTTCATGCTAGACATGGTGCTTAACCATTGCTCAACGGAGCATGAGTGGTTCCAAAAGGCTCTTGCTGGAGACAAGTACTATCAAGATTTCTTCTTCATCCAGGACCAACCAACTGATTGGTTGTCTAAATTTGGTGGTTCTGCCTGGGCTCCTTTTGGAGATACAGGGAAATACTATCTTCACCTCTTTGATGAAACACAGGCAGACCTCAATTGGCGAAATCCCAATGTCCGCAAGGAGTTGTTCAAGGTGGTCAACTTCTGGCGTGACAAGGGAGTCAAAGGTTTCCGTTTCGATGTAATCAATTTGATTGGGAAAGATGAGGTCTTGGTAGATTGCCCTGAAAATGAAGGGAAACCAGCTTATACGGATAAACCAATTGTCCATGACTATCTTCGTATGATGAATGAAGCGACCTTTGGTTCTGATGATAGCTTTATGACAGTTGGAGAGATGTCATCGACAACCATTGACAACTGTGTTCTGTATTCAGCACCGGAGCGTCACGAGTTGTCTATGGCCTTTAACTTCCATCATCTTAAAGTCGACTATGAAGATGGTCAAAAATGGACCATTACTCCATTTGATTTTGAAGAGCTCAAGCGTCTCTATCATACTTGGGGCAAGGAAATGAGTGAACGTGGTGGTTGGAGAGCCCTTTTCTGGAATAACCATGACCAACCTCGTGCCTTGAATCGCTTTGTAGATATCAAGAACTTCCGTAATGAAGGAGCGACTATGCTCGCAGCTAGCATTCATTTGTCACGTGGGACACCTTATATCTACATGGGTGAAGAGATTGGCATGATTGATCCAGATTATGATTCTATGGCAGATTATGTGGATGTCGAATCCATCAATGCCTACCAGATGCTTTTGGATCAAGGTAAGTCTCCTGAGCAAGCCTTTAAGATTATCCAAGCTAAGTCACGTGATAATTCACGTACGCCAATGCAATGGGATGCTTCTGAAAATGCAGGTTTTTCAACAGGCACTCCATGGTTGAAAGCTGGTAAATCTTACAAAGACATCAACGTTGAAAATGAAATCGACGGACCAATCTTTAAATTCTATAAAGAATTGATTCGCTTGCGTAAAGAAATGCCTATCATTTCAGAAGGCAGCTATCAGCCAGCATTTGAAGATAGTCAACAAGTCTACGCCTTTGAACGTCATTTAGATGGTCAAAAACTCTTGGTACTCAATAATTTCTATGGAAGTGAAGCTGAAGTGGAGATTCCAGCAGAATACCAGTCAGGGGGCGTGCTCTTATCAAACTATGACGATGCAGAGCTTGCTGAAAAGGTAAGTCTTAAGCCTTATCAAACCCTAGCAATCTTAGTAAAATAAGCCAAACTTCCCTCAGTAAATGCTTTTGCTGGGGAATTTTGTTATAATGAAAGCACTTTTAATGTTGATGGAGGAAGTGTAATGACACGCTTACAAGATGATTTTTATGATTACGTCAATGGAAAATGGGCGGAGACCGCTGTAATTCCTGATGATAAGCCTTCAACCGGTGGTTTTATGGATTTGGACCAAGATATCGAAAACTTGATGTTGGATATCACTGGAAAATGGCAACGAGGTGAAGAATTGCCCGAAGACAGTATTCTCCAAAACTTTGTCAAATACCATAAGATGGTGGCAGATTTTGATGCAAGAGAAGCAGCTGGTGTAGCACCAGTCATGCCCTTGATCAATGAAATCAAGGCCTTGTCTTCTTTTGAAGACTATACCAGCAAGTTAGGCACCTATGAACTAGCTGGCAAACCAAATCTCTTGCCATTTAGCGTGTCACCAGACTTTATGAATGCCCAAATGAATGTCTTGTGGGGAGAAGCACCGGCTCTCATCTTGCCAGATACGACCTACTATGAAGAAGGTAACGAAAAAGGTCCAGAATTACTAGCTATCTGGCGCCAAATGATGGAAAAACTCTTGGCAAAATTTGATTTCTCAGAGGAAGAAATCAAAGATATCCTGGATAAGGTCATTGCAGGGGATGCAGAATTGGCCAAATATGTCTTGTCGAACGAAGAAAAATCAGAGTATAACAAACTCTACCATCCCTATGAGTGGGCGGATTTCAAGGCCTTGGTCCCAGAATTGCCACTCGATGCCTTCTTTACAGAAGTGATCGGACAAACTCCAGATAAAATCATCGTGCCAGAAGAGCGTTACTGGAAGGAATTCGCACCAACATTCTACTCAGCAGCCAACTGGGAGACCCTTCATGCTGCATTGAAACTCGGCGCAGCTCTTTCTTGGACTCTATTTTTGACTGAAGAAATCCGTGTCTTGGCTGGTGAATATAGTCGTACGATTGCAGGTGTTCCAGAACCTCGTTCCAAAGAAAAAGCAGCCTTGTCATTAGCAGAAGTACCATATAGCCAAGCGCTTGGACTCTGGTATGCGGGTGAAAAATTCTCACCAGAAGCGAAAGCAGACGTAGAGCATAAAGTAGCGACCATGATTGAAGTCTACAAGGATCGTCTGGAAAAAGCAGACTGGCTCGCTCCTGAGACTCGTGAAAAAGCCATTGTCAAACTTAATGTCATCACACCTCATATCGGTTACCCTGAAAAGTTACCAGAAACTTATGCCAAGAAGATTATCGACGAGAGCAAAACCTTGGTTGAAAATGCTCAAGCTCTCTACGAAATTTCAATTGCTCATAGCTGGAGTAAGTGGAACCAACCAGTTGATCGAAGTGAATGGCATATGCCAGCAAATATGGTCAATGCCTACTATGATCCGCAACAAAACCAAATTGTATTCCCAGCAGCAATTTTGCAGTCACCTTTCTATGATCTTCACCAATCGTCATCAGCTAACTACGGCGGAATCGGTGCAGTCATTGCCCATGAAATTTCACACGCCTTTGACACCAATGGAGCTTCCTTTGATGAGAATGGTAGCTTGAAGGACTGGTGGAAACCAGAAGATTACGAAGCCTTTACCGCTCGCACGCAAAAAGTCATCGATCAGTTTGAAGGCCAAGACTCTTATGGTGCTAAGATTAACGGGAAATTGACCGTCTCTGAAAACGTAGCGGATCTTGGAGGCATCGCTGCAGCCCTTGAAGCCGCTAAGAAAGAGGCAGATTTCTCCGCAGAAGAATTCTTCACCAACTTTGCTCGCATCTGGCGCATGAAAGCCCGGACAGAGTACATGCAACTCCTTGCAAGTGTCGATGTCCACGCACCAGGAAAACTCCGTACTAATGTTCAGCTACCAAACTTCGACGAATTCCACAAGGAATTTGACGTTAAAGAAGGCGACGGCATGTGGCGTGCCCCAGAAGATCGTGTGATTATTTGGTAATAATGATGAAATCTGTCCTAAAATGGATGGATTTCTTTATTTTTGTCGTTGTAAGGGTTTACAAAAATTGAATAAAGAGCTATAATAATATTGTTCAAAAGCTTGTGATTTTTTTAACAAGTGCTTAAAAGGAGTTTTATATGACTAAAGAAATTAAACAAACTAAAGATATTCAAACAGTAATTGATGAATTGGCAATAAAGGGGGTTGAAGCCCTCAATGAAATGGCTGACTTTACACAGGAGCAAGTGGACCACATTGTTCACCATGCAGCAATCGCAGCGCTTGATAAACACATGTATCTTGCAAAATTGGCTGTTGACGAAACAGGTCGTGGTATTTATGAAGACAAAGCTATAAAAAATATGTATGCTTCTGAATACATTTGGAATAGCATCAAAAATGACAAGACAGTCGGTGTTATTGCTGAAGATAAAGAGCAAGGTTTGGTCTCTATCGCTGAGCCGGTAGGTGTTATCTGTGGGGTAACTCCAACAACAAATCCAACATCTACTACTATTTTCAAAGCTTTGATTGCGTTGAAAACACGTAACTCAATTGTATTTGCCTTCCACCCATCAGCTCAAAAATCATCAGCAGAAGCTGCGCGCATTGTTCGTGATGCTGCTATTGAAGCTGGTGCACCTAAGAACTGTATTCAGTGGATTGAAGAGCCATCTATCGAAGCGACTGGTCTCTTGATGAACCATCCTAAGATTGCCACAGTACTTGCGACTGGTGGACCTGGTATGGTTAAAGCAGCTTACTCAACTGGTAAACCAGCACTTGGTGTAGGAGCTGGGAATGTACCTGCCTATATTGCGGCAGATGCTAAAGTTAAACGTGCTGTCAACGATATCATTCTTTCAAAGAGTTTTGACAATGGTATGATTTGTGCTTCTGAACAAGCAGCTATCGTTGATGCAGCTATTTATGACGAAGTTAAGGCTGAATTTGAAGCACATCAATGTGTCATCATTTCTAAAAAAGCCGACATTGCTAAATTGGAAAAAGTCGTTCTTAATGAAGCGCGTACAGCTGTAAATGGTGCCATTGTAGGTCACTCAGCTATTGAAATCGCTGAAAAAGCTGGTCTTAAAGTTCCTGCAGGTACAAAATTGCTTTTGGCAGAAATTCCAGATGCAACAATGGAACACCCACTTGCCTTGGAAAAATTGTCTCCAGTACTTGCCCTTATCAAATCTGATGGCGTTGAAGATGGATTCAAAAAAGCAGAAGGTATGCTCAATTTGGGTGGTCTCGGACACACAGCTGTTATCCACACTGAAAATGAAGAGCTCCAACTCCAATATGGTATTCGCATGAAAGCCTGCCGTGTCTTGGTAAATAGCCCATCAGCTGAAGGTGGTATCGGTAATATCTACAATAACATGATCCCATCATTGACTCTTGGTTGTGGCTCATACGGACACAACTCAATCTCTCACAATGTTAGTTCATTTGACCTTCTTAACGTAAAAACATTGTCAAAGCGTCGCAATAATATGCAATGGTTTCGCGTCCCACCAAAAATCTTCTTTGAAAAAGACTCAATAACATATCTGCGTCATATCAAAGCTAAGCGTGTAATGTTGGTCTGTGATCCAGGTATGGTTCAGTTTGGCTACGCTGCCTTGGTTAAACGCCAATTGGAACTCAACCGTCACGATCCAATGATTGAAGTTTTCTCAGATGTTGAGCCTAACCCATCTACGAATACGGTTTATAAAGGCTTGGAACGCTTTGTAGACTTCCAACCAGATGTCATTATTGCCCTTGGTGGTGGTTCTGCAATGGATGCGGCTAAGGCTATGTGGATGTTCTTTGAACACCCAGATGTAAGCTTTTTCGGTGCTAAACAAAAATTCTTAGATATTCGTAAACGTACCTATAAGATTCCATATGCTGAAAAGACCACATTTATCTGTATCCCTACAACTTCAGGTACGGGTTCAGAAGTAACGTCATTTGCGGTTATCACTGATAGTGAAACTCATATCAAGTATCCATTGGCAGATTACGCTTTGACTCCGGATATTGCTATCGTCGACCCTGCTTTGGTTATGAGTGTACCTGCCAGCGTTACGGCAGATACAGGTATGGACGTTTTGACTCACGCTATTGAATCTTATGTATCAGTCATGGCTAGCGACTATACACGCGGACTTTCACTTCAAGCGATTAAACTTGTTTTTGAAAATCTTGAACATTCTTACCGTTTTGGTGATGAAGAATCACGTGAAAAAATGCATAATGCGTCAACAATGGCTGGTATGGCCTTTGCCAATGCCTTCCTTGGTATTAGTCACTCATTAGCACATAAGATTGGTCCAATGTACAATATTCCACACGGACGTACCAATGCAATTCTTCTACCTCACGTTATCCGCTACAATGGTCGTGATCCTCAAAAACACGCCATGTTCCCTAAATATGACTACTTCCGTGCAGACAAGGATTATGCTGATATTGCTCGTTTCATGGGATGGGGTACTGACAAACAATCAGATGCTGAATTGGTTGAACTTTTGGCACAAAAAGTATATGAATTAGGTATTGCCGTTGGTATTGACATGAACTGGAAGGGACAAGGTGTCACTAAGAAACTTCTTCAAGACACTGCCTATACTTTGGCCGAACATGCTTATGAAGACCAATGTACAACAGCTAATCCGAAAGAACCGCTTATTTCAGAATTGAAAGAAATTATCGAAATTGCCTTTGATTATAAAGGGTAAGTGATAGACTAAAGTAGCTCTATAAGGGCTACTTTTTTTGCCAGGAATCTTCTATAATTAGAGTGTTTATCCAAATTAAAAATAAAGGACTTTCTTGAATAAGATAGAAAAACGCTTTAAGAATTGTTATAATAACCTTACAGCAAGATAAGGAGATTCCTATGACAAAAGAAGAAGGGCTTAGCTTGGGTGAAACAGCACACCCTCTTAAGCCTCATAAAATGGGACCATCGGGGGCTCTCATGGAAGGGAATAGAGCGACTAATAAGTTTAAAGAGTTTAATGCTGATAGGATGGTGAGTGTTCAATTCAATCCTAGTCAACAAGTAAAAGAATCAAAGGAGCCAGTAACCTCAAAGAATATTGTGGGGATGGTATCAGGTGTGATTGCAGCGATACTCACCATACTTTTGATCGTTTGTCTCGTGATGGGATACCGTTATCGAGCCGCAAGCATTGAGGGCAATTGGACAAGCCCAACCTTTAGTGAGAAAATGTTAGCCACTCTGAAAGATACTGCTAATACTAAGAATAAAGTTAGTAATGCTTTACCACAAGGTCAAAATCTTATCACCGATATCAATACAGCAATGAGTATTACTGACAATAAGGCTCACTTAAAAGTGAGCTTTGTTTACAATCGTAAAGGTCTTTATCAGGCTTACCAGAGTAGAGTTACTGAATTGAAAGGTCAGTACGGTGAGGAGTTCTCGGAGGTTTTTGATAGTTATTCATTGTCAGAAAAAGACTACTATAAACAGTTTGATGAGACAGTGAAGAAAGAACTTCCAAAGAGCTATACCTACGATGCCAAAACCGGTCGTGTCACAACAACTGCTTTTACGGGAGATATTAACCGTTGGGAGCAAACAATCACTGTGGATAAGGCTGGAGATTCAGATGCTTTTAAAAAAGGTGATGTCTTAGATTATACGCCTAACAATGAAGGCTTTACTATCAAGGCACACAGTGAATTCGGTGACATTAGTTTTACAAAAAATAAATAAAAAAGGAAATTAAAGGGGAATATAAATGACAAGAGCAGAATGGTTGGACTATTTTGAGACGGTAAACGGACGTAAGCCGAGTGTTCAGGAAATGGCGGATGCTTTGAAAGCTGGAGAGTTTGTTAATGAAGCACCAGCTAAAGCTGAAGATACAGCTACTACTGAACCTATTAAGGTTGAGGCAGAAATCGTCGAGACAAGCACTAGTCCTCTACCAACAGAAACGGCACCAGCGGTAACAACAACAGCACCTTCTATGGTTGCTTTTCCAGAAGGACAAGCAGCTATGGCAAATTTGGCTCCTAAAAAACCAATGGATCCCAAAAAGAAAAAACGCATCCTAGTCTCAGTTTTGTCAGCGGTAGTCCTCGTCTTCTTATGTATCGGTGGCTTTATGACTTACCGTTATGTGACAGGTAATATTGATGGCAAATGGTACAGTAGTTCTCTAGGTAGAGAGTATAGTTCAAGCATGTCTGAAAGTTTGACAGACTTGGATAGTAAGGAGCTTGAAAAGTACTTTACAGATACTGCTGTAACCATGAAGGTAAAAGGTAGTAATGCGAAGGTGACTGCTGGCTATACTTTTGACAAGAAAACTTACATCAAGGATTATCGTGAGAGGGTTCAGAAGTCCTTCTCAGCCTTTGGAGATTTATTTAAAGCCTTCTATGGAGATTCCTTTGAAAACTATTATAGTGAGGAAACTATAGAAAAAGAACTTGATGAAGCTCTTGAAAAAGCTGCAAAAGACAGCGGTCAAAAGTATGATTCGAAGACAGGCGAAACAACGACAACCCTTTTCAAAGGGAAGGTTAGTCGCTTGGGACATAAGATGACTGTTACTTCTGTCAACAAAGACGTTGATATTGATGGTCTCAATGTGAAAAAAGGCCAAGAGCTAAAAGTGACTAAAAAAGATAAGAAAGTAACGCTTAGTGGTGATGGCAAATCAAAAGATATTACTTTCTCAACTAAGAATGACACCAAAGATAAATTTTAAGATGACATCCGGAATAGCTATTCCGGATTTTTTCATGTCTTTGAGAGGAGAAAATAGGGTGATATCCGAATGATTTTCTCACAAGTCACAATACGTGTAGAAATATTCTGACAATTATGCTACAATAGAGCCACAGACTATCTAAAAAGAGGATTTACCATGACACTTGTATACCAATCAACACGTGACGAAAATAATAAAGTAACAGCTAGTCAAGCTATTCTTCAAGGTTTGGCAACAGATGGTGGCTTGTTCACACCGTTGTCAACGCCTGAGGTTGCTTTGGACTTTGATCAATTGAAAGACGCTTCTTATCAAGAAGTTGCTAAATTGGTCTTGTCAGCTTTCTTGGATGATTTTACTGAAGAGGAATTGGATTACTGTATCACAAATGCTTATGATGACAAGTTTGATACAGCTGCCATTGCACCAGTAGTTAAACTTAAGAACCACTACAACCTTGAACTTTTCCATGGTTCTACTATCGCTTTCAAAGATATGGCCCTTTCAATCTTGCCATACTTGCTAACAACATCAGCTAAAAAGCAAGGTGTTGATAATAAGATTGTCATCTTGACAGCGACATCAGGTGACACTGGTAAGGCTGCCATGGCTGGTTTTGCAGATGTTCCTGGAACTGAAATCATTGTCTTTTATCCAAAAGACGGTGTTTCAAAAATCCAAGAATTGCAAATGACCACTCAAACAGGAGCTAATACTCACGTTATTGCCATTGATGGTAACTTTGATGATGCTCAAACAGATGTGAAACGTATGTTTAATGATGTTGATTTGCGTGAGAAATTGTTGGCTCATCATACGCAATTCTCATCAGCTAACTCAATGAACGTTGGTCGTTTGGTACCGCAAGTGGTTTACTATGTATATGCCTATGCACAGTTGGTTAAGGCAGGTCATATCCAAAACGGAGATAAGGTGAACTTCACAGTACCAACAGGAAACTTTGGTAATATCTTGGCGGCTTATTATGCACGTCAGATTGGTGTTCCAGTTGGCAAATTAATCTGTGCTTCTAATGAAAATAACGTCCTTACAGACTTCTTCGCAACAGGTACTTATGACAAGAAACGTGACTTCAAGGTAACAACAAGCCCTTCTATGGATATCTTGGTATCTTCTAACTTGGAACGCTTGATTTTCCACCTTCTTGGTAATGATGCTACTAAGACTAAAGAGCTTATGGATGCACTTGTGACTAAGGGTGAGTATACTTTGGCTGATGCAGATAAAGATATTCTTGATTTGTTTGCAGCAGGTTTTGCAACTGAGGATGAAACAGCTGCTGAAATCAAGCGTGTCTATGATGAAGACAAGTATATCGAAGATCCTCATACAGCAGTTGCCTCAGCTGTTTACGAAGCATATGTTCAAAAGACAGATGACTACACACCAACAGTTATCGCTTCAACAGCTAGCCCATACAAATTCCCACGTGTGGCTGTTTCAGCTGTCACTGGTAAAGATAGTGGGGATGATTTCAAAGCAGTAGAAGATTTGCACCAACTTTCAGGTGTAGCTATCCCAGCTGCTGTAGATGGACTTGAACATGCAGAAGTTCGCCATAAAACAGTTGTTGCGGCAGCTGATATGCAAAAAGCAGTTGAAAGCTATCTTGGTGTATAAGAATAAAAAAATAGGAGCTGAGAAATCAGCCCTATTTTTATCAATATAGAAAAGAATATTATGACAGAAACAAAGAAAATTCTAAACATAGCCTTGCCTGCTATGGCCGAAAACCTTCTACAAATGTTGATGGGGGTTGTCGATTCTTACCTAGTGGCTCAGGTGGGTATTATCGCTATATCGGGGGTTTCCGTAGCCAATAATATCATTACGATTTACCAAGCTATCTTCATTGCTCTAGGAGCCTCAAGTGCCAGTGTCATTGCTAGAAGTCTAGGAAAAGGTGATGAAAAAGCGACTAACCGAGACACTTGGGATGCTATTATTATTACCCTTGCTCTTAGTCTCATCCTTGGTCTACTTTCCATTTTTGGTGGTGGGGCCATTCTTAATCTTTTAGGTACTGAGCAATCTGTGACTCAGGCTGGTAGTCTCTACCTTGCTCTTGTCGGTGGAGGAGTGGTCTTCTTAGCCTTGATGACTACTTTTGGTAACATCCTACGAGCCAAGGGACGACCTCGTATTTCCATGGTTGTCAGTCTTTTGACCAATGTTCTTAATGCTATTTTATCTTCTTTAGCCATCTTTGTGGGACATTGGGGGATTATTGGGGTCGCAACAGCTACGGTTTTCTCTCGTCTGGTTGGGACAGTGATACTCTGGCAAGCGATGAAACTGGATGTGAAGCAGCTTGAAATTACAAAACCTTTTAATAGAGAGTTGTTGGGGATTGCCCTGCCAGCAGCAGGTGAACGACTGATGATGCGTGCTGGAGATGTGGTCATCGTGGCTATTATTGTTACCTTTGGTACAGCCGTTGTCGGTGGTAACGCCATTGGTGAAAACCTCACCCAGTTTAACTATATGCCTGGTATGGGAGTCGCAACGGCTACGGTTATCTTGGTTGCCAATAGTCTGGGTCGAGGGGATAAGACGCAGATGAAGCGTATTATACGAGAGTCTTATTGGATTTCCATCTTCTTGATGGTTCTGGTTTCAGGGAGTATCTTGCTCTTTGGCCAAGGATTATCGGGTCTCTTTACAGATAATAAAGCAGCTATTGCGGCTAGTCAGGTAGTTATTCTTTATTCTTTCCTTGGGAATCCTGTGACTTCGGGGACTCTAGTCTACACAGCAGTTTGGCAAGGTCTGGGTAAGGCTAAGATGCCTTTCTATGCGACGACTATTGGGATGTGGATTATCCGAATTTTCTCAGGATACTTCCTTGGGGTGAGTCTAGGACTGGGTCTTGCCGGAGTCTGGATTGCAACCGTTGTTGATAATGTATGGCGTGCGATCTTCCTCTACGTGATGTACCGTCGTTATCTCGTAAAGAGAAAGTTTTAAGGATAAATACTGAGGAGATACTCTTATTCAAAGGGTATCTTCTTCTTATTTTTTACAAGTAGGCTCGAATATGGTAAAATAAGCTGATAAAAACTTTTTGAGGTAGTAATTATGACTGTAAAAATCAATACAAAAGATGGTCAAATCGAATTGTCAGATGATGTCATCGCAACAGTAGTTGGCGGTTCAGCAACAGAAATTTTTGGCGTTGTCGGTATGGCAAGTAAGAGTGCTATCCGAGATAATTTTCAAGCACTTCTTGGAAAAGAAAACTACGCAAAAGGAGTTGTCGTGAAATCTACTGATGCAGGTATCACTGTTGATGTCTACACTGTTATGAGTTACGGTGTTAAGATTAGTGAGGTTTCAAAAAATATTCAAGAACGTGTGAAATTTAATCTTGAGAATCAACTCGGTATCAAGGCTGAAACAGTAAATGTTTACGTTCAAAATATTAAAGTCGTAGGAGAAAACTAGTGTCTAAAATTACAACAAGCTTGCTTCAGGAGATGGTCCAAGCGGCAGCAACACGTCTAGGTAAGCAAGCAGAATATGTGAATTCACTCAATGTCTTCCCAGTACCAGATGGAGATACTGGAACAAACATGGGAATGACTATGGATAACGGAGCTAAAGCTGTCGCAGATCAATCAGCTTCAACAGTTGGTGAAGTTGGTCAGATTTTGTCTAAAGGTCTTTTGATGGGTGCCCGTGGTAACTCAGGTGTTATCACCTCACAATTGTTCCGTGGATTTGGTCAAAGTATCAAGGACAAAACGGAACTTGACGGCCAAGATCTAGCTCATGCCTTCCAAGCAGGGGTTGAAGTTGCTTATAAAGCTGTTATGAAACCTGTTGAAGGAACAATCCTTACAGTATCACGTGGTGCAGCTTCAGCAGCGATTAAGAAAGCTGAATCTACAAATGATGCTGTTGAGGTTATGCGTGCAGCTCTCGATGGAGCTAAGGCTGCCTTGGCTAAGACACCAGAGATGCTTCCAGTTTTGAAAGAAGTTGGTGTGGTAGACTCAGGTGGTCAAGGTTTGGTCTTCATTTATGAAGGTTTCTTGTCAGCCCTCACAGGTGAGTATATCGCTTCAGAGGACTTCCAAGCGACACCTGCTACGATGACAGAGATGATCAATGCAGAACATCATAAGTCAGTTGCTGGTCATGTTGCAACAGAAGACATTACTTTTGGTTACTGTACGGAAATCATGATTGGTCTCAAACAAGGTCCAACTTATGTGAAGGACTTTGACTATGAAGAGTTCCAAAATTACTTGAGCAACCTTGGGGATTCTCTCCTTGTTGTTAATGACGATGAAATTGTCAAAGTTCACGTCCACACTGAGGATCCAGGTCTTGTCATGCAAGAAGGTCTTAAATATGGGGCTCTTGTCAAAGTTAAGGTTGACAACATGCGTAACCAACACGATGCACAAGTTCAAAAAGAAGAAGCTATCCAAGCTGCACCTTCTGCTCCTAAAGACTTTGCTCTTATTGCAGTTGTTGCTGGAGATGGGCTTGCAGATATCTTCAAATCACAAGGTGTTGACTATGTGATTTCAGGTGGTCAAACAATGAACCCATCAACAGAAGATATTGTTAAGGCTATTGAGCAGGTTAATGCTAAGAATGTTATCATCTTGCCAAACAATAAAAACATCTTTATGGCAGCACAATCAGCTGCTGAAGTAGTAGATGTCAATGCGGCAGTTGTTGAAACGCGTACAGTACCACAAGGCTTTACAAGCTTGCTTGCTTTTGATCCTAGCCAAAGTATCGAAGCGAATGTTGAAGCTATGACAGCTAGTCTTTCAGATGTAACAAGTGGTAGCGTGACCTTGGCGGTACGTGACACAACTATTGACGGACTTGAGATTCATGAAAATGATATCCTTGGTATGGTTGATGGTAAGATCCTTGTGTCTACACCAGATATGGATCAAGCCCTTCTTGACACTTTTGACAAGATGATTGACGAAGACAGTGAAATTGTTATGATTTATGTCGGCGAAGAAGGTAATCAAGAACAAGCTCAAGCACTTGCGGAAAAATTGGAAGAGGCTCACGAAGGTATCGAAGTTGAAATCTTCCAAGGAGACCAACCAGTTTATCCATACCTCTTTAGTGTTGAATAATATTGAAATAATCATTTAGGAAGTCTTAGAGCTTCCTTTTTGTTTTGTCAGTTTTGATACGGCTGGGACATCTTTTCGAAATTACAGAAATATTCTGAAAATTCCTTGACATTACTTTCCAAAGTGGTAACATATGTTGTAAGAAATTTTATAGATTGAAGGTAACATCATGAGAAGTGATATGATCAAAGTTGGTGTTGATAAGGCACCAGCACGCGGACTTTTGTATGCGACTGGGCAAGTTAAATCTGCCAAGGATATGCAAAAGCCCTTCATTGCTATTTGTAACTCTTATATTGATATTGTTCCAGGGCATGTTCACTTGCGTGAATTAGCAGATATTGCCAAGGAAGCCATCCGTGAGGCTGGCGGTATTCCTTTTGAGTTTAATACCATTGGTGTGGACGATGGGATTGCCATGGGGCATATTGGGATGCGTTACAGTCTTCCATCTCGTGAATTGATTGCCGATTCTGCAGAAACAGTTATTAATGCTCACTGGTTTGACGGGGTTTTCTATATTCCTAACTGTGATAAGATTACGCCAGGGATGATTTTGGCAGCCATGCGTACTAATGTGCCAGCAGTATTTTGTTCTGGTGGCCCTATGAAGGGTGGCGTTGATATGACTGGTCATCAAGCGACGCTATCAAGTTTGTTTGAAGCTGTAGGTACCTATCAGGCTGGAGATATGAGCAAGGAAGAGCTCGATTATTTGGAGAAAAATGCTTGTCCAACTTGTGGTTCATGTTCAGGGATGTTTACCGCTAACTCAATGAACTGTTTGATGGAAGTTTTGGGTCTTGCCCTTCCAGGTAACGGGACTATCTTAGCTGTTTCAGATGAACGTCGTGAATTGGTTCGTCAAGCAGCCACAAAATTGATGGATAACATCAAAAATAATGTTCGCCCACGTGATATTGTGACCAAAGAAGCTATCGATGATGCGTTTGCTCTTGATATGGCCATGGGTGGTTCAACCAATACTGTCCTTCATACCCTTGCTATTGCGCGTGAGGCTGGTATTGACTATGACCTTAAGGACATTAACGAAATTGCCAAGAAGACACCTTATCTCTCTAAAATTGCCCCTTCAAGTGTTTACACCATGCATGATGTGCATGAAGCTGGTGGTGTTCCAGCCATTATCAATCAGTTGATTAAAAAGGGAGCCATTAAGGGTGATCGTATTACAGTTACTGGTAAAACCTTGAAAGAAAATGTAGCTGGTGCTGAAATCAAAAATGAAGAAATTATCCATCCGATTGAGCATCCTATTTCACCAGTTGGTGGTTTGTCTATTCTTTACGGAAATATTGCTCAGGATGGAGCTGTTATCAAGGTTGGTGGTGTAGATCCATCTGTTAAAACTTTCCGCGGTAAAGCTATTTGTTGTGATTCACAAGATCAAGCCCTTGAGTTGATTGACAATGGAACAGTTAAGAAGGGACATGTCGTTGTCATTCGATACGAAGGTCCTCAGGGTGGTCCTGGTATGCCAGAAATGTTGGCACCAACTTCTAAGATTGTCGGACGCGGTCTTGGTAAGGATGTGGCACTGATTACGGATGGCCGTTTCTCAGGAGCTACTCGTGGTATTGCTATTGGTCACGTTTCTCCAGAAGCAGCAGAAGGTGGTAATATCGCCCTAATCGAAGATGGCGATGAAATCGTGATTGATCTTCCAAACCGTACTCTTGATCTGCTTGTCGATGATGTAACCCTTGAAGAACGTCGCAAACATTTGAAACCTTTCAAATCAAAAATTTCAAGTGGTTGGTTGCGTCGCTATACAGCCTTTGCTAAATCAGCCAATGTCGGCGGAACTTTGATGAGTGACGAAGAATTCGAAGAACGTAAAGCAGAACGTCAAGCACAAGAAAAAAACTAAGAACATTCTTTCCGAAGAGTTTGTGATATTTTTCTCTGAAACCCTTGCAAATTTGGTTAAAAATGTTATCATAGTATACAAGGTTTTGAATTTTTAGACAATTCGAAAAAAACAACTACTAAAGGAGGTCCATGTGAAGAAAATTGAACTTGAAGAAGCACGCTCTGGTGCTGATTTGATTCTTGATACACTTCTTGAACTTGGGATTTCAACTATCTTTGGATATCCTGGCGGAGCGGTTCTTCCTTTGTATGATGCTATTTACAAAAATGACAAGATTAATCATATCTTATCTCGTCATGAGCAAGGAAGTCTGCACGAAGCTGAAGGTTATGCCAAATCAACTGGTAAACTCGGTGTTGCTCTTGTAACGAGTGGTCCTGGTGCCACTAACGCTATTACAGGGATTTCAGATGCTATGAGTGATAGCGTACCTCTCCTAGTCTTTACTGGTCAGGTCGCAACATCAGGTATTGGTAAGGATGCCTTCCAAGAGGCTGACATTGTCGGAATTACCATGCCGATTACAAAATACAATTATCAGATTCGCGATACAGCTGATATTCCTCGTATTATTAGGGAAGCGGTTCATATTGCAACAACTGGTCGTCCTGGTCCAGTTGTTATCGACCTCCCTAAAGATGTCGTAGCTAAGGAAACAGCCTTCATCAACAATCCTGAAATTAATCTTCCAAGTTACCAACCGACGCTAAGACCAAACGAAATGCAAATCAAGAAAATCTTGAAGCAGTTGGGTAAAGCTAAGAAGCCGGTTATTGTAGCTGGAGGTGGGGTGTCTTATTCTGAATCTGCTAAGGAGCTAGTTGCTTTTGCAGAACGCTACCAAATCCCAGTTGTCACAAGTCTTCTAGGACAAGGGACAATTGCTACTAGCCACCCCCTTTTCTTGGGTATGGGTGGTATGCACGGTTCATATGCGGCTAACATTGCTATGACCGATGCTGACTTTATGATTGCCATTGGTTGTCGTTTTGATGACCGTTTGACAGGTAATCCTAAAACATTTGCTAAGAATGCTAAGGTTGTCCATATTGATATAGATCCAGCTGAGATTGGTAAAATTATTGCAGTGGACCTTCCAGTTGTTGGTGATGCCAAGCAAGCTCTTGAAATGCTCTTAGCAGAACCAGTGGTTCAGAATAACACTGAAAAATGGATTGAAAAAGTCACAAAAGACAAAGAGCGTGTACGTTCTTACGATAAGAAAGAACGTATGGTACAGCCTCAGGCAGTTATCGAGCGTATCGGTGAATTGACTAAGGGTGATGCTGTTGTTGTTACTGACGTTGGTCAACATCAAATGTGGACAGCTCAGTATTATCCATACCAAAATGAGCGTCAACTGGTGACCTCAGGTGGTCTTGGAACAATGGGATTTGGTGTCCCAGCAGCAATTGGTGCCAAAATTGCTAATCCTGATAAAGAAGTTATCCTCTTTGTTGGTGATGGTGGTTTCCAAATGACGAACCAAGAATTGGCTATCTTAAATATTTACAAGGTGCCAATCAAGGTTGTTATGTTGAACAACCACTCACTTGGTATGGTACGTCAATGGCAAGAGTCCTTCTACGAAGGGCGTACATCAGAGTCAGTCTTTGATACCCTCCCAGATTTCCAATTGATGGCTCAAGCTTACGGCATTAAGTCCTACAAGTTTGATAATCCAGAGACAATTGATCAGGATTTGGAAGTTATCAAGGAAGACGTACCAATGTTCATCGAGGTGGATATCTCTCGTAAAGAGCATGTCTTGCCAATCGTTCCGGCTGGTAAGAGTAATCACGAAATGTTGGGGGTGAAGTTCAATGCGTAGAATGTTAACAGCTAAACTTCAGAACCGTTCGGGTGTCCTTAACCGCTTCACAGGTGTTCTTTCACGACGTCAAGTTAATATTGAAAGTATCTCTGTAGGGGCTTCTGAGGATCCTAACGTTTCACGTATTACGATTATTATTGATGTGAATTCTCAAAATGAAGTGGAACAAATCATCAAACAGCTTAATCGTCAGATTGATGTGATCCGTATCCGTGATATCACGGATCAGCCACACTTGGAACGTGAAGTTATCCTAGTTAAGGTATCAGCACCAACCTCTAAGCGTGCTGAAATCTTGGCGATTATTCAACCTTTCCGTGCTTCGGTGGTTGATGTGGCACCAAGCTCTATCACTATCCAGATGACTGGTGATGCTGAAAAGAGCGAGGCGCTTCTACGAGTTATTCGTCCTTACGGAATCAAGAATATCGCTCGTACGGGTGCTACTGGATTTACCCGTGATTAAAAAATCCAACCTAAATTTGTTAACCCAGCCTTAAAAAGGCAATAAAATATTTTTTAGAAAAGAGACATATTACTATGGCAGTTCAAATGGAATATGAAAAAGACGTAAAAGTAGCAGCACTTGACGGTAAAAAAATCGCCGTTATCGGTTACGGTTCACAAGGTCATGCGCATGCACAAAACTTGCGTGATTCAGGTCACGATGTGATCATCGGTGTTCGTCCAGGTAAATCATTTGATAAAGCTAAAGAAGATGGTTTTGATACTTACACAGTAGCAGAAGCAACTAAATTGGCTGATATCATTATGGTTTTGGCACCAGATGAAATTCAAAAAGATATCTATAAAGATGAAATTGAGCCAAACTTGAGTGCAGGCAAAGCTCTTGGTTTTGCACACGGATTTAACATCCACTTCGAATTCATCAAGGTTCCTAAAGATGTTGATGTCTTTATGGTTGCTCCTAAAGGACCAGGTCACTTGGTACGCCGTACATATACAGAAGGCTTTGGTGTTCCTGCACTTTACGCAGTATACCAAGATGCTACAGGTAATGCTAAAGATATCGCTATGGACTGGGCTAAAGGTATTGGTTCTGCACGTGTTGGATTACTTGTAACAACATTTAAAGAAGAAACTGAAGAAGATTTGTTTGGTGAACAAGCGGTTCTTATGGGTGGGTTGACACACCTTATTGAAGCTGGTTTTGAAGTCTTGACTGAAGCAGGCTATGCACCACAATTAGCTTACTTTGAAGTGCTTCACGAAATGAAATTGATTGTTGACTTGATCTACGAAGGTGGATTCAAGAAAATGCGTCAATCATGTTCAAATACTGCAGAATTTGGTGACTTTGTAACTGGTCCACGTGTCATCGGTCCAGAAGTCAAAGAAAACATGAAAGCTGCCCTTGCTGATATCCAATCAGGTAAATTTGCACGTGAATTCGTTGAAGACCATGATGCTGGCTTCCCACGTTTGAAAGCTTACCGTAAAGAAGCTGAAGAGCTTGAAATTGAAAAGATTGGTGCTGAATTGCGTAAAGCAATGCCATTCGTTGGTCAAAACGACGATGACGCATTCAAAATCTATAACTAATGTGATAGTCTCAAAAACCAGTCTAGTACTGGTTTTTTGTGTTCTGAAGAGAGTAGTTGGGAATCCGACTGCTCTTTTTGGGTAAAAAAACTCACTCCATTAAGGAGTGAGAATAGCCATAAAATTAGTAAGTCAAGACAAAGTTTTTCTTCTTACCGCGACGGATAACAGTAATTTCATTATCAATTTTATCTGCATCTGAGAGGGTGTAATCCAAGTCTTGTACACGTTCACCATTGATGTAGATAGCACCGTTTTGGACATCTTCACGTGCTTGGCGTTTAGAAGGTGAAATCTTAGCGTTGACGAGAAGTTCAACGATGTTCAGATTTTCATCTCCTGAGATCTCATAAGTTGGGACACCGTTAAGGGCAACTTTAAGGTCGCGTGCTGAGAGAGCTTTAAGATTACCAGCGAAGAGTTGTTCAGTGATGTGAACAGCTTGTTCGTAGGCTTCTTTACCGTGAACCAAAGTAACAACTTCACGAGCCAAAATCTTTTGTGCCAAACGTTGGTGACGAGCTTGGTCAAATTCTTTACCGATTTCTTCGATTTCTTCAAGTGACAAGAAAGTGAAAATCTTCAAGAAGCGGACAGCATCGTCATCCATAACATTGAGCCAGAATTGGTACATTTCGTAAGGTGTTGTTTTAGTAGCATCAAGCCAGACAGCGTTACCTTCAGATTTACCGAACTTTTTACCAGTTGAATCTGTGATAAGTGGCACTGTGATGACGTGTCCAGATTTATCTGCTTTACGACGCAAGAGCTCAGTACCTGCTGTCATGTTACCCCATTGGTCAGAACCACCAATTTGGAGGGTTACGCCGTACTTATCGTTGAGTTCATAGAAATCGTAACCTTGCATGATTTGGTAGGCAAACTCAGTGTAAGAGATACCTGTTTCGATACGTTTCTTAACAGATTCCTTACTCATCATGTAGTTAACTGTGAAGTATTTACCCACGTCACGCAAGAAATCGATGAAGCTGACTGAACCAAACCAATCATAGTTGTTAACCATAACGGCTTTATTGTCACCATTTTCAAAATCAAGGAAACGAGAGAGCTGACCTTGGATTTTTTCAACCCAACCTTCAACGGTTTCTTTGGTTTGGAGGCTACGTTCAGCATCTTTAAATGATGGGTCACCAATCAAACCTGTTGCACCACCAACGAGGGCGTAAGGTTTGTGTCCAGCCAATTGAAGTCGGCGACTTGTAAGGATAGCTACAAGGTGTCCAAGGTGGAGACTGTCTGCGGTTGGGTCATAACCAGTGTAGTATGAGACTGGTCCCTCTTCAAAGGCTTTTACAAGGGCTTCTTCATCTGTGGTTTGAAAAATCAAGCCACGTGCTTTTAGTTCTTCAAAAATTGTCATGATATTCTCCAGTAAAGTATATTCTGCACCATTATACCAAAAGAAAGTAGTCCTATGCAAGCTTTGTCAAAGTTTGTTATAATAGGCTTTGAGGTATTTCTATGAATTTTGAAAAAATAATAAATTATTTTAGACGACTAGGGCAGGCTATTCGCACAAAGTCTGCTGGTCCTAGGTCTAAAAGAGGAGATAAATCTTTTAATGAAAGGAAAGCTACGACTGATTCTAAGTGGAATCGTAAGCAAGGGAGAAAGTCGCCTGAGGACCGGATGACACTCTTAGACATGGGTGATGTTTTCTTAAAAACCTTAAAGCTCTTGTCTGATTTCTTTTATGTGGTTATTATCGTCCTTACCTTGTTCGGTGCAGGAATTGGTTTGGGTTATTTGGGGAGTCAAATTGAGTCTGTTCCGTCGATTAAGGACAAAACCTTGTTGAATCAGATTAGTGAGGTTAGTTTGGTATCTTCGATGAGCTATTCCGATTCCAAGAAGATTGCGGATATTGACACTGACTTGCTGAGAACGCCTATTGAGAGTGATGCGATTTCTAACAATGTCAAAAATGCCATCATTGCGACTGAGGATGAAAATTTTAAGAAGCATAAGGGTGTTGTGCCAAAGGCAGTATTTAGGGCTTTGGTGTCATCAGTTTTGGGAGTTGGCTCTTCAAGTGGTGGTTCGACGCTAACGCAGCAGTTAATCAAGCAACAGGTAACAGGAGATGCACCAACCTTTAAACGTAAGGCGGCAGAGATTATCTATGCCTTACAATTGGAGCGTCGTGTTTCTAAAAATGAAATTTTAACCGATTATCTGAACGTTTCTCCTTTTGGACGTAATAACAAGGGGAAAAATATTGCTGGAATTGAGGAGGCTGCTCAAGGTATCTTTGGGGTATCTGCGACGGATTTGACAGTTCCTCAGGCGGCCTATCTGGCAGGATTGCCACAGAGCCCGATTGTCTACTCACCTTATACAGCTGATGGACAATTAAAAAACGCAGAGGATCTTTCTTATGGCTTGGCACGTCAACAAGATGTACTCTACAATCTTTATCGCGGTGGCTATCTAGATAAGTCGCAGTACGAAAGCTATAAGAATTATGATATCACTAAAGATTTCAAGGCTGGTGAGAAGTCTGATGCCGTAAGTCATGACTATTTGTACTATTCTGTCATGTCTGAGGCTCAGGGTGTCATGTATGATTACCTCGTTAAACATGACAAGGTATCGAGTCAAGAGTTGAAAAATGATAAGACAAAGGAAAGCTATCGTGAGAGGGCTCTTCAAGAGCTCCAAACCGGTGGCTACAGCGTTAAGACAACTATTGACAATGCAGTTTATAATGCGATGCAAGATGCTGCGAGTCAATATGGTGGCCTCCTTGACCAAGGAGGTAATAGTGGAGTTGAAGTCGGAAATGTGCTCATGGATAATGCGACCGGAGCAATTCTAGGATTTGTTGGTGGTCGTAGTTACGAAAATAACCAAAATAACCATGCCTTTGATACGGCACGCTCCCCAGGTTCCTCTATTAAGCCTATTATCGCTTATGGAATTGCTATTGATCAAGGTTTGATGGGTAGCTCAAGTATCCTTTCTAACTACCCAACTAATTTTACGGGTGGAACGCCTATTCTCCATGATGGTGATAAGGGTACAGCTATGATGAACCTACAAGAGGCACTCAATACCTCATGGAACATTCCAGCCTTTTGGACTTATCAAATGCTTCAACGTCATGATGTTGATGTTGAGGGTTACATGACCAAGATGGGTTATAAGATTGCTAACTACAATATCGAAAGTTTACCTCTTGGCGGGGGAATTGAAACTACGGTTGCCCAGCAAGTAAATGCCTATCAAATGCTTTCCAATGGTGGCGTCTATGAGAAGGGCCATATGATTGATAGTATTACTGACCGGACTGGCGAAGTTATCTATCAGCATAAATCTGAAGGAGTTCAAGTTTTTTCAAGAGCTACGGCTAGTATCATGGATAACTTACTCAAAGAAGTGGTAGTTAAAGGAGCAACAACTCAATTTCATTCTGAATTGAAAAATGTCAATGGTGCAGCAGCCTCAGCGGACTGGATGGGTAAAACAGGAACGACAGATAACTTTGCGGATGCTTGGCTGATTGTGTCAACGCCTGGTATTACTCTTGGTGGTTGGGCCGGATATGATAATAATACACCAACCAATTCTAAAACGGGTTACATATATAATTCCCAATATATGGCTCGTTTGACTTCCGCTATCTATAATGCTAATCCAGGTATTTTTAAAACGGGAGATAAGTTTAATATCGATTCAAGTGCCATTAAGGCAAGTGTGCTTAAATCAACAGGTCTTAAACCAGCAACAGTGTCTGTCAATGGTCGTAATGTTTCTGTAAGTGGTGAAATGGTTGATACTTACTGGGCTAAAAATGGACCTGGAGATACGACTTACAAGTTTGCTATTGGTGGAACCGACAGTGACTATCAAAAAGCCTGGTCTAGCATTCTTGGAGGGCATTAGGAATTGCCAAGAAAACTTGCAAAAAAGTAAAAAATTAGGTATAATGTAGACAACTATTTGTCGTCTTACTTGGTTGAAATATTGTCCAATCAAGAGATACAGCAGTTAAATCAACGTTTTTTCGGTCAGATTTAGCTGCTATTTTTGTGCTTATTTTTAGGATTTCCAAGTGTTGTAACGCATATTTAAAGGTTCTAAAAATTCACAGATTAAGTTATCGCTTATCATTAATCAGTTAAGTGGATCTTAGTGTTTAATCACTTGTCAATGGGACAAGCAACTGAAAAAGGCAGAAGACAAATATTTAAAGTGCACGACTTGCAAAGCAGGTCTCGAATGTAGAAAAGGAGTAGAAGACTTGGCAGGACATGACGTTCAATACGGGAAACATCGTACCCGTCGTAGTTTTTCAAGAATCAAAGAAGTTCTTGATTTACCAAACTTGATTGAAATCCAAACGGATTCATTCAAAGAATTCTTGGATACTGGTCTTAAAGAGGTTTTTGAGGATGTACTTCCTATCTCAAACTTCACAGACACTATGGAATTGGAATTCGTTGGTTACGAATTGAAAGAGCCTAAGTATACACTTGAAGAAGCTCGTATCCACGATGCATCATACTCAGCACCTATCTTTGTGACTTTCCGTCTTATTAACAAAGAAACTGGTGAAATCAAAACTCAGGAAGTCTTCTTCGGAGATTTCCCTATTATGACTGAGATGGGTACTTTCATCATCAATGGTGGTGAACGTATTATTGTTTCTCAGTTGGTGCGCTCACCTGGTGTTTACTTTAACGATAAGGTTGATAAAAACGGCAAAGTGGGTTATGGATCAACAGTTATCCCTAACCGTGGGGCATGGCTTGAGCTCGAAACAGATTCAAAAGACATCGCCTACACTCGTATCGACCGTACACGTAAGATTCCATTCACAACGCTTGTGCGTGCGCTTGGATTCTCAGGTGATGACGAAATTGTTGATATCTTTGGTGATAGCGAGTTGGTTCGTAACACCATTGAAAAAGATATCCACAAAAACCCAGCAGATTCACGTACTGATGAAGCACTTAAAGAAATTTATGAACGTCTTCGTCCAGGTGAACCAAAAACTGCCGACAGCTCACGTAGCTTGCTTGTAGCTCGTTTCTTTGATCCACGTCGTTATGACTTGGCTGCTGTTGGTCGTTACAAAGTCAACAAAAAACTTAACATCAAGACACGTCTTTTGGGACAAACAATTGCTGAAAACTTGGTAGATCCTGAAACAGGTGAAATCCTTGTTGAAGCTGGTACTGAAATGACACGTGATGTGATTGATTCAATCGCAGAATACTTGGATGGTGATTTGAACAAATTTGTATACACACCAAACGATTATGCGGTGGTTACAGAACCTGTTGTTCTTCAAAAATTCAAGGTTGTTGCACCAAATGATCCAGATCGTGTGGTTACAATTGTTGGTAATGCCAACCCAGATGACAAAGTTCGTGCTTTGACAACAGCGGATATCTTAGCTGAAATGAGCTACTTCCTCAACCTTGCTGAAGGTATCGGTAAAGTAGACGATATCGACCACCTTGGTAACCGTCGTATCCGTGCCGTTGGTGAATTGCTTGCTAACCAATTCCGTATTGGTTTGGCTCGTATGGAACGTAACGTACGTGAGCGTATGTCAGTTCAAGATAACGAAGTCTTGACACCACAACAAATCATCAATATTCGCCCTGTAACTGCAGCTGTTAAAGAATTCTTTGGTTCTTCACAGTTGTCACAGTTCATGGACCAACACAACCCATTGTCAGAGTTGTCACACAAACGTCGTTTGTCAGCCTTGGGACCTGGTGGTTTGACACGTGACCGTGCCGGATATGAAGTTCGTGACGTGCACTATACGCACTACGGTCGTATGTGTCCAATTGAAACACCTGAAGGACCTAACATCGGTTTGATCAATAACTTGTCTTCGTACGGACACCTTAACAAGTATGGTTTCATTCAAACACCATATCGTAAGGTTGACCGTGCAACTGGTAAAGTAACCAACGAAGTAGTTTGGTTGACTGCCGACGAAGAAGATGAGTACACAGTTGCTCAGGCTAACTCTAAATTGAACGAAGATGGAACATTTGCAGAAGAAATCGTTATGGGTCGTCATCAAGGTAATAACCAAGAGTACCCATCACACCTTGTAGATTTCGTGGATGTTTCTCCTAAACAGGTAGTTGCCGTTGCGACAGCATGTATTCCTTTCTTGGAAAACGATGACTCTAACCGTGCCCTCATGGGTGCCAACATGCAACGTCAGGCTGTGCCTTTGATTGATCCTAAAGCACCTTATGTTGGTACTGGTATGGAATATCAAGCTGCCCACGATTCAGGAGCTGCAGTTATTGCTCAACACGACGGTAAAGTTGTCTACTCTGATGCTGATAAAGTTGAAGTTCGTCGTGAAGATGGTTCTCTTGATGTTTATACTATTCAAAAATTCCGTCGTTCAAACTCAGGTACTGCCTATAACCAACGTACTTTGGTTAAGGTTGGCGATATTGTTGAAAAAGGTGATTTTATCGCTGACGGTCCATCTATGGAAGGTGGAGAAATGGCCCTCGGTCAAAACCCTATTGTCGCATACATGACATGGGAAGGTTACAACTTCGAGGATGCCGTTATCATGAGTGAGCGTCTTGTGAAAGATGACGTTTATACATCTGTTCACTTGGAAGAATTCGAATCAGAAACACGTGATACAAAGCTTGGGCCTGAAGAAATCACACGTGAATTGCCAAACGTTGGTGAAGAAGCCCTCAAAGACCTTGACGAAATGGGTATTATCCGTATCGGTGCTGAGGTTAAAGAAGGTGACATTCTTGTTGGTAAGGTAACACCTAAGGGTGAAAAAGACCTTTCTGCTGAAGAACGTCTTCTCCACGCTATCTTTGGTGATAAATCTCGTGAAGTACGTGATACATCACTCCGTGTACCTCACGGTGGTGATGGTGTCGTTCGTGATGTTAAAATCTTCACACGTGCAAACGGTGATGAATTGCAATCAGGTGTTAACATGCTTGTTCGTGTTTACATCGCTCAAAAACGTAAGATCAAGGTCGGAGATAAGATGGCCGGTCGTCACGGTAACAAAGGGGTTGTTTCTCGTATTGTTCCTGTTGAAGACATGCCTTACCTTCCAGACGGTACACCAGTTGATATCATGTTGAACCCTCTTGGGGTGCCATCACGTATGAACATCGGTCAGGTTATGGAACTTCACCTTGGTATGGCTGCTCGTAACTTGGGTATCCACATCGCAACACCAGTCTTTGACGGGGCAAGCTCAGAAGACCTCTGGGATACTGTTCGTGAAGCAGGTATGGATAGTGATGCTAAGACAATCCTTTACGATGGACGTACAGGTGAACCATTTGATAACCGTGTGTCAGTTGGTGTCATGTACATGATCAAACTTCACCACATGGTTGATGATAAACTTCACGCTCGTTCAGTAGGTCCTTACTCACTTGTTACCCAACAACCTCTTGGTGGTAAAGCACAATTTGGTGGACAACGTTTCGGTGAGATGGAGGTTTGGGCCCTTGAAGCTTATGGTGCATCAAATATCCTTCAAGAAATCTTGACTTACAAGTCAGATGACGTTAACGGACGTTTGAAAGCCTATGAAGCTATCACTAAAGGTAAACCAATTCCAAAACCAGGCGTTCCAGAATCATTCCGAGTACTTGTTAAAGAATTGCAATCACTTGGTCTTGATATGCGTGTCCTTGATGAGGATGACTACGAAGTTGAATTGCGTGATCTTGATGAAGGTGAAGATGACGATGTCATGCACGTCGATGATCTTGAAAAAGCACGTGTACAACAAGCCAAAGAAGCTGCTGAATTAGAAAAAGCTAAAGAAGAAGCTTCAGATAAAACAGAATAAATAAGCTTTAGAGAGGGAGTTCACTCTCTCTGCTAAGGTAGCTGATAAAGGTGAGAATAGCGCTGCTATTGTCAATAGAACAAAAGAAAGGTAATACTAGTGGTTGACGTAAATCGATTTAAAAGTATGCAAATCACACTAGCTTCACCAACTAAGGTCCGTTCATGGTCTTATGGTGAAGTTAAGAAACCTGAAACAATCAACTACCGTACGCTCAAACCAGAACGCGAAGGTCTCTTCGACGAAGTAATCTTTGGTCCTACTAAAGACTGGGAATGTGCGTGTGGGAAATACAAACGTATCCGTTATAAAGGTATCGTTTGTGACCGCTGTGGTGTTGAAGTAACACGTGCTAAGGTTCGTCGTGAACGTATGGGTCACATCGAGTTGAAAGCACCAGTATCACACATCTGGTACTTCAAGGGAATCCCTTCTCGTATGGGATTGACTTTGGACATGAGTCCTCGTGCGCTTGAAGAAGTTATCTACTTCGCAGCTTACGTGGTTATCGATCCAAAGGAAACACCACTTGAACCAAAATCTCTCTTGACAGAACGTGAATATCGTGAAAAATTGCAAGAGTATGGACATGGTTCATTTGTCGCTAAAATGGGTGCAGAAGCTATCCAAGACCTCTTGAAACAAGTGGATTTGGAAGCTGAAATTGCTGAACTCAAAGAAGAGTTGAAGACAGCAACTGGTCAAAAACGTGTTAAAGCTGTTCGTCGTTTGGACGTTCTTGATGCCTTCTATAAGTCTGGTAACAAACCAGAATGGATGGTTCTTAACATCTTGCCAGTATTGCCACCAGACCTTCGTCCAATGGTTCAATTGGATGGTGGACGTTTTGCGGCATCAGACTTGAACGATCTTTATCGTCGTGTTATCAACCGTAACAACCGTTTGGCTCGTTTGCTTGAATTGAATGCTCCAGGTATCATCGTGCAAAACGAAAAACGTATGTTGCAAGAAGCGGTAGATGCCCTTATCGATAATGGACGTCGTGGTCGTCCAATCACTGGACCAGGTAGTCGTCCACTTAAATCTTTGAGCCACATGCTTAAAGGTAAACAAGGTCGTTTCCGTCAAAACTTGCTTGGTAAACGTGTTGACTTCTCTGGACGTTCCGTTATCGCCGTTGGTCCAACACTTAAAATGTACCAATGTGGTGTGCCACGTTTGATGGCCATCGAACTTTTCAAACCATTTGTGATGCGTGAAATCGTTGCGCGTGAATACGCAGGTAACGTGAAAGCCGCTAAACGTATGGTTGAACGTGGTGATGAACGTATTTGGGATATTCTTGAAGATGTTATCAAGGAACACCCAGTACTTCTTAACCGCGCACCTACCCTCCACCGTTTGGGTATCCAGGCCTTTGAACCTGTCTTGATTGATGGTAAGGCCCTTCGTCTTCACCCATTGGTATGTGAGGCCTACAATGCCGACTTTGACGGTGACCAAATGGCCATTCACGTTCCATTGTCTGAAGAAGCTCAAGCTGAAGCACGTTTGCTCCTTCTTGCGGCTGAACACATCCTTAACCCTAAAGACGGTAAACCGGTCGTAACGCCATCTCAGGATATGGTTCTTGGTAACTACTACTTGACTATGGAAGAAGAAGGCCGTGAGGGTGAAGGTATGGTCTTCAAGGATATTGATGAGGCAGTTATGGCTTATCGTAATGGTTATGTTCACTTGCATAGCCGTGTCGGTATCGCAGTAGACAGCATGCCTGATAAACCTTGGAAAGAAAACCAACTTCACAAGATTTTGGTTACAACTGTTGGTAAGATTCTCTTTAACTCAATCATCCCAGCAGAAATTCCATATCTTCAAGAAACAACAAATGAGAACTTGACAGATAGTACACCAGATAAGTACTTCCTTGAACCAGGTCAAGATATCCAAACAGTTATTGATAGTTTGGAAATTAATGCACCATTCAAGAAGAAAAATCTTGGTAACATCATCGCTGAAACCTTCAAACGTCTTCGTACAACTGAAACATCAGCCTTCCTTGACCGTTTGAAAGACCTTGGTTACTACCACTCAACACTTGCTGGTTTGACAGTGGGTATCGCCGATATCCCAGTTATCGATAATAAACAAGAAATTATCGATGCTGCTCACCACCGTGTTGAAGAAATTAACAAGGCCTTTCGTCGTGGTTTGATGACAGATGATGACCGTTATGTTGCTGTTACAACAACATGGCGTGAAGCGAAAGAAGCACTTGAAAAACGTCTGATTGAAACACAAGATCCTAAGAACCCAATCGTTATGATGATGGACTCAGGAGCTCGTGGTAACATCTCTAACTTCTCTCAACTTGCCGGTATGCGTGGTTTGATGGCCGCTCCTAACGGACGTATCATGGAATTGCCTATCCTTTCAAACTTCCGTGAAGGTTTGAGCGTTTTGGAAATGTTCTTCTCTACTCACGGTGCGCGTAAAGGTATGACCGATACGGCCCTTAAGACAGCCGACTCAGGTTACCTTACTCGTCGTTTGGTTGACGTTGCCCAAGATGTTATCATTCGTGAAGATGACTGTGGAACAGACCGAGGTCTTCTTATCCGTGCGATTACTGATGGTAAAGAAGTTACGGAAACACTTGAAGAACGTCTTCAAGGTCGTTACACTAAGAAATCAGTTAAGAATCCTACAACAGGTGAAGTAATCGTAGGTCCAGATACTTTGATTACTGAAGACATGGCTGCTGCTATTGTCAATGCTGGTGTTGAAGAAGTAACTATCCGTTCAGTCTTTACATGTAACACACGTCACGGTGTTTGCCGTCACTGTTACGGTATCAACTTGGCAACAGGTGATGCGGTTGAAGTTGGTGAAGCAGTTGGTACTATCGCCGCTCAATCTATCGGGGAACCTGGTACACAGCTTACTATGCGTACCTTCCACACCGGTGGGGTAGCCTCAAACACCGATATCACACAGGGTCTTCCACGTATCCAGGAAATCTTTGAAGCACGTAACCCTAAAGGGGAAGCGGTTATCACTGAAGTTAAGGGTACTGTTATTGAAATCGAAGAAGATGCTGCAACACGTACTAAGAAAGTCTTCGTTCAAGGTAAGACTGGAATGGGTGAATACGTTGTTCCATTTACAGCTCGTATGAAAGTTGAAGTGGGTGACGAAGTACACCGTGGTGCGGCCTTGACAGAAGGTTCAATCCAACCTAAACGTCTCCTTGAAGTACGTGATACCTTGTCAGTTGAAACTTATCTTCTTGCAGAAGTACAAAAAGTTTACCGCAGCCAAGGGGTAGAAATCGGTGACAAACACGTCGAAGTAATGGTTCGTCAAATGCTTCGTAAAGTACGTGTTATGGATCCAGGGGATACAGATCTCCTTCCAGGTACACTTATGGACATTTCTGACTTCACAGATGCTAACAAGGATATTGTTATCTCTGGTGGTGTTCCTGCAACATCTCGTCCAGTCCTTCTTGGTATTACGAAAGCCTCACTTGAAACAAATTCATTCTTGTCAGCGGCTTCCTTCCAAGAAACAACACGTGTCCTTACAGATGCAGCTATCCGTGGTAAGAAAGACCATCTCCTTGGTCTTAAAGAAAATGTTATCATTGGTAAGACTATCCCTGCTGGTACAGGTATGGCTCGTTACCGTAACATTGAACCGCTTTCAGTTAACGAAGTTGAAGTTATTGAAAACATTGCTGTTGATGAAGCAATTGTGGAATCATCTGAAGACTAAAACGAAAGCAAAAGAACTCACAATGAATTGTGGGTTCTTTTCGTATTTATATGACTAGAATTTCTTCTATTTTTGATAAATATAAAATATAAGACCATTTTTTTTATCTTTTCCAGAAAATTTTGTATAATAAGAACACCAAAGATGAAGTGAGAAAGAAAAATGTACCAAGTAGTTGAAATGAAAGGGGATTTGGAACCGTGGTGGTTCCTAGAAGGCTGGCAAGAGGATATCATCAGTACTAAGGAATTTGAAAATTTTTACGATGCCCTCAAGTACTATAAAAAACTTTGGTTTGCGATGGAAGAAACCTTGCCAAGTTATATCAGCCGTAGTAGTGTCATGACTGCTTTTTGGGATCAAGAGGATAAGCACTGGTGTGAGGAGTGTGACGAATACCTGCAGGTCTATCAATCGATTGCTCTTTTGGATGATTGGCAGGAAATTCCTGAGGAGAAATATCGTCCGGGATATGAAAAGCGAAATGACCTTCCAAATCATGCCCACTGTAAAATTAAACGTTAAATAATGCAGAAGCTCGAAATTTTCGAGCTTTTTTTCATTTTCTTAAACTTTTTACGAATAGGACTATGAGGAGGTCCTTATGGTAACAGAATTTGCTAAGGAAATGATCAAAAATGCTGATAGTTGTGGGGCTCAAGACATTTATGTCATTCCACGTCAGGATAATTACGAGCTCTATATGCGAGTTGGCCAGGAGAGGAGATTAATTGATGTATATCGGCCTGATTTCATGGCTAGTCTTATTGGTCACTTTAAATTTGTGGCGGGAATGATGGTAGGTGAGAAGCGTAGGAGTCAACTAGGTTCCTGTGACTATGATTGTGGTGATGGTCAAAGGGTTTCTCTGCGTTTGTCTACCGTTGGGGATTATCGCGGCTTAGAAAGTTTAGTTATTCGTGTTCTACATTCTGAACGTCGAGAATTAGTGTACTGGAATCAAGGAATCCAGCCTATTATGGATGCTTTGGATTATCGTGGCTTATATCTCTTTGCAGGTCCCGTTGGTTCTGGAAAGACTACGCTTATGCATGAGTTGGTTCAGGAGCGTTTTAAGGGGCAGCAGGTGATTTCGATTGAGGATCCTGTGGAAATTAAACAGGATAATGTTTTGCAACTACAGGTGAATCAAGCAATTGACATGACCTATGATAATTTGATTAAGCTATCACTACGCCATCGCCCGGATGTTTTGATTATTGGAGAAATTCGAGATAAGGAGACTGCTCGAGCGGTTATTAGAGCTAGTCTGACGGGGGTGACTGTTCTTTCAACTATTCACGCAAAGAGTGTTGCAGGTGTTTATGAGCGTCTTCTGGACCTCGGTGTAGATAAGTCTGAGTTGGATAATGCTCTTCAAGGGATTGTCTACATGCGTCTGATTAAGGGAGGAGGTGTGATTGATTTTGCCAGTGAAAATTTCCAAAGCCATTCGTCAACCAGCTGGAACCAGCAGTTGGAAGGTTTGGTTAAACAAGGATATCTCACTGAAGGGGATATCCAAGGGGAAAAAATTAAAGATTAATCAGCAACTAAAGGTTATCCAGCTCTTCAAACAACTTCTAAAGGCAGGGTTTACCTTGACTGAAATCGTAGCCTTTTTGGAGCGAAGTCACTTGTTGAAAGAATCGTCCTTGTCTCTTATGAAAGCGAGTTTAATGCGAGGCGACAGGTTGGACCAGATGTTTGCGGCAGTGGGCTTTTCGGACAATATTGTTACTCAGATTGCCCTTGCTGATAAGCACGGTAATCTTCTAGGAAGTCTAACCAAGATTGAAACCTACATGCTTCGTATGACCAAGGTTCGTAAGAAACTCATGGAGGTAGCAACCTACCCTATTCTACTTCTGGGTTTCCTAGTTCTGATTATGTTGGGGCTCAAAAATTATCTTCTGCCTCAACTGTTAGAGGGGTATGGTAAGGAGAATTGGACCGTACAGTTGGTTCAGATCTTTCCCCAGCTCTTTTTTGCGACTTTGTGCGGACTTCTTGTATTAAGCTTAATTCTCTACCTATGGGTCAAACGCCAGCCAGCTCTTGTCTTTTATCGACGAATGGCAAAAATCCCTTTTATAGGCCAAACTGTCAGGCTATATACGACCGCCTATTATGCTAGGGAATGGGGAAATCTCTTAGGGCAAGGTATTGACTTACTAGACTTAGTTGCTCTAATGAAAGAGCAAAAATCAAAGCTCTTTCGTGAGCTGGGGGCTGATTTAGAAGAAGCCTTGATGCTAGGACAGAGTTTTCCTGACCGTATTGCCAGTCACCCTTTCTTCACTAAGGAACTATCCTTAATTATTGCTTATGGAGAGGCTAATGCTAGGTTGGGCTATGAGTTAGAAGTCTATGCTGAAGAGGTTTGGCAGGCTTTCTTTAACCGTCTTAATAAGGCAACAACCTTTGTGCAACCCCTCATTTTTGTTATTGTTGCTGTCGTGATTGTAATGATCTATGCAGCCATGCTATTACCAATGTATCAAAATATGGAAGGAATGATGTCATGAAAATGATGTTGAAAAAATTGAATGCCGTTAAATTACGTGCTTTTACGTTGATTGAAATGCTGGTCGTGCTTCTCATTATCAGTATTCTCCTTTTGCTCTTTGTACCTAACTTGAGCAAGCAGAAGGATTCTGTTAAAGAGACTGGAAATGCGGCTGTGGTCAAGGTCGTGGATTCTCAAGCAGAACTTTATGAAATGAAGAATAATAAGACAGCTAGCTTAGCTGCTCTTGTTTCAGAAGGTCAAATCACGCAAAAACAGGCAGATTCATACAATGATTATTATGCGAAACATGGTGGCGAAAGCCGCTCAGTGGCCAATTAGAGCCTTTACCTTGTTGGAGAGTCTGGTGACTCTAGCAGTGGTTGCCTTTCTCACTCTAAGTTTGTCAGGCTCAGTCACTGGTATTTTTCAACAGGTTGAAACGAACCTTTTTTATCTGCGCTTTGAGTACCTATACCGAGATAGTCAGCGCTTGGCAGCGGCGGAAGGGTCCAATGTGGAATTGCAGTTGTCCAAGGATAAAATCAGTAACGGAAAATCCAGTCTGGTGATTCCTAAAAATATTCATCTGGATAAGGGGCAGACGCTAGTGTTTGATGCCAAAGGAGGCAACTCTAGCCTCACAAAGATTCGTTTTTCAAGTGATAAGGAGGTGGTGACCTATCAGCTTAACATGGGCAGCGGTAAATATAAAAAGACGGTCTCTTAGAGGCTATATTCTTATCGAAAGCTTGGTAGCAATGGCTGTCTTAGTACTCGTCAGTGGTCTTATCTTGGATCAGATCAATACCAATCGTAGGCTAATGGCTAGGAATCTCCACCAACAGGAGGTTTTGAGTGTGGCAACCATGGCAGTTCAGACCAAACAGGATCAGTTGACCTTAAATGGCATCACAGTGACAGTAAAACGTAGCAAGCAAGGTATCGCGGTTTACGAATCAGGAAAGGAGATTATTCATGTCTCTCAATAGTAAGGTTCGCGCCTTTACCCTCTTGGAATGTCTAGTGGCCTTGTTGGTGATTGCTGGTTCAGTTCAAGTTTATCAAGGTCTGACCACAGTATTGGTGAGCAATGTTAAGCAGGTCAAGCAACAAGAAAGCCAAGACTGGCTTCTATTTGTTCAACAAATGGAGGCAGAATTAGAAGGTTGTCAGTTGGTAAAGGTAGAGGGGAACAAACTCTATGTCAAGCAGGATAATCAAGACTTAGCTTTTGGACTATCAAGTGCTACTGATTTTCGAAAAACAAATGCTGACGGTCGAGGCTACCAACCAATGCTTTTTAATGTAAAAGCTAGTACAATTAGCCAAAATAAACAGATAGTCACCATCCAAGTGACGCTTAAAAATGGGCTACAAAGGAGTTTTGTTTATGCTTTTGAAAAAACAGGTTAGGGGAGGCGTTCTTCTCTACTCTCTTTTTATGGCTGGCATTTTCACACTTCTTCTGCATGTTTATCTGGAGCGGGTGGTTGCTAGCTCTAGACAGAACCAAGCGCAAATGATCTCCAGTCAAAGTCGACTCATGGCAGAGATGACCATGGACTTGGTAGACAAGGAAGCAGGTGCTTTTAGTTTTTCTCAGGGAACTACGACTTACGAGGTTAAGGACAAACAAGTGATTGTTAAAGTTGCCAGTAAAGGTCAAATCAAGACCTATCGTTATGTGAAGAAGCAGGAGCAGAAATAGAAATTCTCTTTCCTTTTTGATATGATAGAAGGACGGAGGAAATCATGAATTTTGAAGCAATTGAGACAGCCTTTGAGCTGTTGTTAGAAAATGTCCAAACCATTGAAAATGATCTTGGAACCCATGCTTACGATGCCCTTATTGAGCAAAATTCCTATTATTTGGGGGCTGAGGTAGCTAATGAAGTCATCATCAAAAACAACGAGAAATTACGTGCCCTTAATCTAAGCAAAGAGGAGTGGCGTCGTGCTTTTCAGTTCTTGTTTATCAAGCTAGGGCAATTGGAAGCCTTACAAGCCAATCACCAATTTACACCTGATGCTATTGGATTTATCATTCTTTACCTACTTGAAGGTTTGACCAAGGACGACCAATTAGATGTTTTGGAGATTGGTTCGGGGACAGGAAACTTGGCTGAAACTCTTCTAAATAATAGTCAGAAAAACCTTAATTATATGGGAATGGAAGTTGACGATCTCCTTATCGATTTGTCAGCTAGTATTGCTGATGTGGTGAATTCGAGTGCAGTTTACATCCAAGAAGATGCTGTTCGACCACATATTCTCAAAGAGAGTGATGTTATTATCAGTGACCTACCTGTTGGTTACTACCCTAATGATGAGATTGCGAGTCGTTTCAAGGTTGCAGCAACTGGTGAACACACCTATGCCCATCACCTTCTCATGGAGCAATCACTCAAGTACTTGAAGAAAGATGGTATTGCTATTCTTTTGGCACCAACTAATCTTTTGACAAGCCCACAAAGTGATTTGCTTAAGAAATGGCTATCAGGCTATGCTGATATTATTGCCGTTATCACTCTTCCAGAAGCAGCTTTTGGCAATAAACATAATATGAAGTCTATCTTTGTGCTTAAAAAACAAACTGAAAATGCTCCTGAGACCTTCGTTTATCCACTTAGTGATTTGCAAAACCCAGAGGTCCTCAAAGATTTTACAGAGAATTTCCAAAAATGGAAATCAGATAATTCCATTTTCTAGCAAAACATGTTAGAATAGGACTATATTATTGAAAGCGTTTTACAAAGAGGTGGCTTATGACAAAAACAATAGCAATTAATGCAGGAAGCTCAAGCTTGAAATGGCAACTATATGAGATGCCAGATGAAGTTGTTCTTGCTAAGGGTTTGATTGAACGTATCGGCTTGAAAGATTCTGTTTCAACAGTAAAATTTGATGACCGTTCAGAATCGCAAACTCTAGATATTGCTGACCATGTTCAGGCAGTAAAAATCTTGCTTGATGATTTGATTCGTTTTGATATTATCAAGAGCTATGATGAAATCACAGGTGTTGGTCACCGTGTGGTTGCTGGTGGAGAATATTTCAAAGAATCAAGCTTGGTGGATGAAGATGCCTTGGCTAAGATTGAAGAATTGTCAGCCTTAGCGCCTTTACACAATCCAGGTGCAGCTTCAGGGATTCGTGCCTTTAAGGAGCTCCTCCCAGATATTACAAGTGTTGCTGTTTTTGATACAGCCTTCCATACATCTATGCCAGAAGTGGCCTACCGTTATCCAGTGCCTAATCGTTACTATACAGACTACCAAGTCCGTAAGTATGGAGCACACGGAACTAGTCACCAATATGTTTCTCAAGAAGCAGCTAAGTTGTTAGGTAAGCCAATTGAAGAAACTAAGATTATCACAGCCCATGTGGGAAATGGTGTTTCAATTACTGCGGTTGATGGTGGTAAATCAGTAGACACATCAATGGGGTTGACACCACTTGGTGGCGTTATGATGGGAACACGTACTGGGGACCTTGACCCTGCGATTATTCCATTTGTTATTGATCGTGAGCCTGAAATGGCAGATGCTGAGCGTATCCGTCACGTCTTTAATAAAGAATCAGGTCTTCTTGGTATTTCTGAAAAATCAAGTGATATGCGTGATATCATTGCTGGTAAGAATGCTGGCGATGAAAAATGTGCCTTGGCTTATGATCTTTATGTGGATCGTTTGCGTAAATACATTGCTCAATACTTCGGTGTGTTGAACGGAGCGGATGCTATCGTCTTTACAGCAGGTATTGGTGAAAACTCTGCGGAAGTTCGTGCTTCAGTTTTGGATGGTCTCACTTGGTTTGGTATTGAAGTGGATCCTGAAAAGAATGTCTTCGGACATGTAGGCGACATTACAACAGCAGAGTCAGCTGTTAAAGTATTTGTTATCCCAACAGATGAAGAGTTGGTGATTGCGCGTGATGTTGAGCGCCTTAAAACTAAATAAGTTATCAAAAATTTGATAAGACCAGAAAAGTTGGCCGAGTGATTGGCCAGCTTTTTTGAATGTTCTGCAAGCATCATTCGTCGATGTCTATATATGTGTAATTCAATAAGTAAAGAAAACTTTACAAAAAATGTAAAAGAGACTTTACAAAATACGTAAAGTAGACTATACTATAAATGTAAAGTTAACTTAACAAAGAAAAGTAAGGAGTTTAACTATTTGAAAATAAACGATAAGGTTGAGGTACCACATGGAAACAAAAATTCAGGAACTTCGCAAGGCTAATAAGATTAGTCAGGCAGAGTTAGCAGATGAAATGGGGGTCACGAGACAGACCATCATTTCACTCGAAAAAGGTCGCTATAATGCGTCGCTGGAACTGGCTTTTAAAATTACTAGATATTTTGGAAAGACTATTGAAGAAGTCTTTATTTTTGAGGAAGATTAAGGAGAAAAGATATGTTTAAACAAGTCATGAAGAAAATTGGTGTTATTGTTTTAGCGCTCACTCTACTAATCTTAGATTTAACACTATTAGGTGCTTTCCCGCTACTTACTCAGGATGGTAAGTTTTCACTTGTCGAGCAAATAGGTTACGGTATTTGGGCATTAGGGAGTTTGGCTATTTTTATCGTGATTGCTTATAGATTTAAACTCTTATCGCTTAAAGAGATTAATTGGAGACGTCTCGTTGCGATTGCTTCTCTTAATCTCGTCATCTTTTTCCTAGGTGATCTTCTAGGGTATTTTATTGGTCAGTTAACACACAATGCGACTATGGAAAATCAAGATGCTTTAAATGATATCTTTGCCCACGTACCATTCTATCTTCACCTAGTAGTCGCCGGTTTTATTATTCCGATTATGGAAGAAATCATTTTTAGGGGACTCTTAGCCAAGGTGCTCTTTGGAAAATACTTTAAGACGGGTCTTGTTATTTCCAGTCTTCTCTTTATGGCTGGTCACTCAGCATTTACGCTTCAGACAATTGTCATCTATGGTATTATGTCAGCTGGTCTTGCGATAACATATTATAAGACTAAGCGTATCGAGTACAGTATGGGTGTTCATATCTTAAACAATAGCATAAGTGTACTACTCAGTCTTTTCGTTTAAGGTGAATAAGTGTTTAAAGTTGTCAGTGAAAAAAGTTATATTGCTCTTATAAAGGATAATAAAGGGAGTGTTAAGATATGTTAATAAAAATGTTATTAGGAAAAAGAAAAACAGAAGCCGAGTTTAAGAAATACATTACACGAGTAGCATGTTCTCTTTTTTGCTTGGGTGTTTTGGGCTTGTTTGTTGTTCGCTCTAACAGTCTTAGTGATTATGCTCTAGGCTTAGTATTGGGATTTACCATTGGGGTTTATGTCTTGTCAATCTATTATTTTGCTACACTTACCCATCCCAAACGTCTTCATCGGATGTATATTGCTGCCTACGATGAGCGAAATAAACAGATTTTAATGGCAACAGCAGTCGCAACTCTGATTTTAGAGTTTTTGCTTATCTTTGCTTTGATTGTCCTATATGCCTTTGTCAATATTCAGTTGCCATATGTTACAGTCTTATCAGTCTTGCTCTATGGCTTAGTATTGGGATTTGCTCTTATTCGTCTCATCCTATCTAAAATAGGATAAGAGCCTATATTATCTTGAAAAATTCACCTCTCGTTCTCTTATTGTCTTGTCAAATAAGTTATATTGTATTATAATAAAGGTACAAATAAATAATGAAAAGAGGTGGATTCTCATGGACAAAAGGTCAATTCTCAAACGCTTTCTTTATTTTTTACTAGCTTTCCTAATTTTCTATATTGAACAAATTCCAACTATCTATTTAGGTGTCAAAGATACAAGGCTGGTCTGTCTCTTAGTTGTTGTCTCACTTCTCATAAGCATAGGAGCTCTTTTCTTAGGAATTCGTCTTGGGCTTTTCGAAGGCTTTAAGTCCCTTTCTTCCTTGAAGGCCTGGGGAAAGATTGGCTTGACCTACCTAGGTATTTATATCATTACTAGGATTGGTACTATAGTCATGATGATGGAAGGTGTTAGTAATAGCACCAATCAGGCAGCCATAGAAAATGCCCATATGAATCCCTTCCTTCTCATAACGTTTACAGTAATTATGGCACCAATTGTGGAAGAGCTGGTTTTTCGCGGGCTCCTCATGGGATGCGTCTTTAATCCAGATTCTATTGTTGGCTTGATTGTTAGTAGTTTACTTTTTGGCCTTGTTCATATGCCGAATAGTATCGGTGTTTGGATTGTATATGCAGGTATGGGGCTTGCCCTTGGGATAGCATATCGTAAGTTTCAAAAGTTAGAGTACTGTATCATGGCCCATATCATTAACAATAGTATTGCGGTTTCAATGTTGTTACTCTTACAATTTTTAGCGCCATATATCAAATAAAGCTCGGAATCTTCCGAGCTTTTTTCTTATAGTTTTTTGGCTTTAGCAATAGTTGTATCAATACTTGAAACCACACTATGGGTGAGGCCTGTACGCTCAAGGTCCATGAGACCGGCGATAGTAGTCCCACCAGGGCTACATACCTTGTCAATAAGATCATGTGGACTGTCGCTACCAAGACTGAGATTTTCAGCGGTAGCTAGAACAGTCTGTGTGGCAATGGTCAGAGCAACCTGCTTACTTAGGCCATTTTTGACACCAGCCTTGGCTAGAGCCTCGATAAAGAGGGCGATGTAGGCAGGGCTAGAACCTGCTAAGGCAGTGAAGGTATCAAAGTCCTTCTCAGCCAATTCAACAGTGGTTCCAAAACTGTCTGTGATTTCCTTGGCAACTGCCAAAAGGTCCTCGGATACCTTATCATTAGTGCAAAGACCAGTAGTGCTTTTGAGAATCTGAGCATTAAGGTTCGGCATGATACGAATAAGAGGAAGGTCTGGACTGGTGAGGGAAGCAAGGCGTTCCAAGGTCACTCCAGCAGCCATACTTATGATAGGTTGATGGAAATTGAGATCGGCTAGTACCTTATCAAACATGTGAGGTTTGATACCAAGGATGACCAGGTCAGCATTATCCAACAATTCCTGATGGGAAGCAGCCGCTTCAACCTCTAGTTCCTCTGCAATCTGGCGTGAACGAGCCAAGGAAGACCCTGAAATAATGATACGATGTGAGCTTGTATTTAGGCCGTTGATAATGGCTGTTGCCATTTTTCCGACACCGATAAAACCTATAATCATGGGTTACTCCTTGTCTTAGTAGTTTTTAATTAAATCTACTGTTGAACGATCCAACTTCTTAACAATAGCTTGTAAGAAAGCCTGTGCTTCTAGGAAGTCATCCATCGCATAAAGGGTTTGGTGCGAGTGAATGTAGCGGGCACAAACACCGATAGTTGTTGATGGAACACCAGCATTCTGCAAGTGAGCGGCACCAGCATCTGTTCCGCCCGCAGCACAGTAGTATTGGTATTTGATACCAGCTTCTTCAGCTGTAGTCAAAAGGAAATCTTTCATATTTGGCAACATGATGTGACCTGGGTCAAAGAAACGAATAAGTGTACCATCACCTACCTTACCTTGATTACCATAGATATCACCTGCAGGAGAACAGTCCACTGCAAAGAAAACTTCAGGATTAAATTTAGTGGTAGAGACATGGGCACCACGTAAACCAACTTCTTCTTGAACATTGGCACCAGCAATTAGAGTATTATTGAGTTCTTGATCCTTAACGTTTTCCAAGAGTTCACGAATCATGAGAACACCATAACGGTTATCCCAAGCTTTAGAAATGACATTCTTTTGATTGGCTGAGAGAATCGTTTCTGATTCAGGAATGATGACGTCACCTGGGAAAACACCGTAGGCATTTGCTTCTTCTTGGTTAGCAAAACCAGCATCAAAGACGATATCAGAAACACTAGGAAGACTTGAAGCTCCGCCACTAGCACGTAAGAAATGAGGTGGCACTGAACCTGAGATGACAGGATAGATACGACCGTCACGAGTGTGTAGGGTGAAGCGTTGTGAGCTGACAACCAGTGGGTTCCAACCACCAAGTTCGACGACACGGAAAGTCCCGTCTGCTTTGATTTCCTTAATCATAAACCCAACTTCATCCATGTGGGCAGCCACAAGCACCTTAGGGGCATTTTCTACTTGGCTATGCTTGATACCGAAAATACCACCGAGACCATCTGTTTGGACCTCGTCTACAAGTGGAGTGATGTTGTTGCGAAGGTAGTCGCGTACAGGAGCTTCAAAGCCTGAAGTAGCACTGAGCTCGGTTACTTCTTTAATTTTGTCAAATAGGGTAGTCATAAAATCCTCCTTGAGTAGTACTTGCTACTATTTTAGCACGATTCTCAAGAGATAGGTAGCCTCTCCCCATTCGTCTAAAATTATGGTAAAATGTTTCTTATGAAACGTAAAACATTGGCCTTGTTTGCTGGAGGCGTAGGAGCTTTAGGTCTCTTGGCAATGGCAGAGAAGTATAGACAGTCACGTGCAGAAATGAAGAAGGCTGCATTAATCCAAGATATTAGACAAGAATTATCTCACTTGGGGACTATCGCAGTCCTTTATACAAATCCCACTGATAAGGAAAATCCAGGGCTTACAGGAGGTATCGTCTTAGAGGATGGGTGTGCCTATAGCTTTGTTTATGCAGAGGATATCTTGACCTATGAGGAGGAGCAGGCATGATTATTCCTAAGAATCTTGAAGAATTGGCTAGCTATGTTGAAAGTGATCAAAAGGTGGTTTTCTTTTTCACTGCTGATTGGTGTCCAGACTGCCAGTTTATCTATCCCGTTATGCCTGAAATTGAAGCCCTCCATCCAGATATGACCTTTGTGCGTGTCAACCGTGATGATTATATGGCTTTGGCGCAAACTTGGAATATTTTTGGTATCCCAAGTTTTGTCGTGACTCAGAAAGGTCAGGAATTGGGACGCTTGGTCAATAAAGCTCGTAAAACCAAAGAAGAAATCAATGCCTTTTTGGCAACAGTATAAGGAGAACCCATGATTTTTGCATACAATAAGGAACAAGTTGGCGACGTTTTGTTGGTTATCTTGGAAGATACTAAGGACATCAAACGTAGCGTAGAACGTAAAGGTAAAGTGGCGCGTGTCACAGCTGATGAAACAGGCAAGACTCTTGCTTGGAATATTTTTGAAGCGTCAAGCCTCATTGATATCGAAGGTAACGGTCAAGTTTTTTTGTCAGACCAAGATGTAGCTGTCTTGAACGAGGAATTGGCTAAAGAGGGCTTTGAAGAGCGTTTGGAAAACACACAAGGTCCAGTCTTTGTGGTTGGACAAATTGATGAAATGGTTGCACATCCAGACAGTGACCACCTTAACATCTGCCAAGTGAACATCGGTGATAAGAAGGTCCAAATCGTTGCAGGAGCACCAAACGCAGCGCTTGGGCTTAAAACTATCGTAGCACTTCCTGGTGCTATGATGCCTAGCGGTGCCCTTATCTTCCCAGGAAAACTTCGTGGTGAAGATAGTTATGGTATGATGTGTGCCCCACGTGAGTTGGCACTTCCAAATGCCCCACAAAAACGTGGTATTATTGAACTTGATGATTCAGCAGTAGTCGGTGAGACTTTTGATCCAGCCAAACACTGGAAAGGGTAAATAGTAAAAGAAGCGGTAAGTAAGCCGCTTTTTTGTTTGTCATAAAGAAAGTTTATAGCTAATCATAAAAAAGAAAGATTATGCAAGTTATAATATTTTTCTTAAAATGTAATCAATATTTACTTTAGGAGGTACTTATGCTTACAACTATTCTTTCTGGTGGGCTCATTGGTCTGATATTTGGATTCATTTTGCAACGAACTCGTTTCTGCTTGACTGGTGGTTTCCGAGATATGTATATTGCACGTAATAATACATTATTTTACGCTTTTCTTATTGCAATCACAGTAGAAAGTATAGGAGTACTTTCCCTGATTCAATTAGGTATTATTGGAAACCCTTATGAAGAATTTTCCGTGTTAGGAGCAATTGTGGGTTCCTATCTATTTGGTATTGGAATTGTTCTCGCTGGGGGGTGTGCCACAGGAACGTGGTATCGTGCTGGTGAAGGTCTCCTAGGTAGTTGGGTTGCACTATTCTTTTATATGACAAGTGCAGCGGCTATGAAATCAGGATTTCTTGTTCCTTTGAATCAATTAATAGCTAAGCGATGGGTAATTAATGATGATTTAGCTGGTCAATTAGGAATTCCGGTTTGGTATCTTCTTGTTTTCTTAGTAGCTATAACAAGTTTCATTGTCATTCGAGAGTTACGTAAGCCCAGACGTCAGATTGCTACGCTTCCATCAAAATATAAGGGAGTGAGACACTATCTTTTTGAGAAAACTTACCATAAATATTTTGCAGGATTTCTGATAGGTCTTGTTGCTTTAATTGCTTGGCCTGCTAGCCAGTTGACGGGTCGTGTTGGAGGGTTAGGGATTACAACTCCCTCAGCACATCTAATTAGTTATATTATTACAGGTGATAGTAAACAGCTTGGTTGGGGTGTTTTTCTTGTATTGGGGATTTTTCTTGGTTCCTTTCTTGCTGCAAAGGGTTCTCGAGAGTTTCGTTGGCGCTTGCCAGACTTGTCAACCATCGGTAAGAGCACACTAGGGGGTATTTTTATGGGAATCGGTGCTTCATGGGCTGGTGGCTGTACGATTGGTAATGGTTTAACAGCTACAGCAATTTTTTCTAGTAAGGGATGGATTGCTTTACCAGTGACTATTTTAGGTGTTTGGACAGCTTCCTATATTATCTTTGTAAAACCCAACAAAAATTAAGAGGAGAATATCATATGGCTTTGATAAAACTTGAAACGGGTGGATTGGTATGTCCATTCCCATTGATTGATGCGAAGAAAAAAATGGCTGAATTAGCTACTGGTGATGAGTTGTTGATAGCTTTCGATTGTACGCAAGCAACGGAAAGTATACCAAACTGGGCTGCAGATAATGATTATCCTGTGACGCGCTTTGAACAAGTCGGTCCTGCTTCATGGGAAATTGTGGTTTAAAAACGTTGAGCTAGCTAAACGAGTAGAGAAAATTTAACATTCAACTGCTGTCATGAAAATATCTGAGAGAGCAGTATTACTAGAAAAGTAATAGTCTCCTATTTTACTAGGAATATTAGGACAATTTGCTTATGTAGATTGGAGTATTAGTAAGGATACTCTCAAAGGAACCTGTAAAGCTATTTAAAATAATCTATTTTTTACTTCCGCTTACGAATAGATAGGTGGAGGTAAAAAAATGTATAACAAAGTTATTTTAATTGGACGTTTGACGGCGACTCCTGAAATGGTAAAAACTGCTAGCGATAGGTCTTTTACACGTGTCACAGTTGCGGTTAATCGTCGCTATAAGACGCAAAATGGTGAGCGTGAGGCTGACTTTATTACAGTGGTTGTCTGGGGGCGTTTGGCTGAGACCTTAGTATCTTATGCTAGCAAGGGGAGTTTAATTTCTCTTGATGGGGAGCTTCGTACCCGTAAGTACGATAAGGATGGTCAAACCCATTACGTTACTGAAGTGCTTTGTTCCTCTTTCCAACTTCTGGAGAGTCGTGCTCAGCGTGCTGTTAGGGAAAATAATCCTGATAATGACTTGGCTGACCTCGTCTTGGAAGAAGAACTTCCCTTCTAGTTTATCCTTTGACTAGCTATCTAGGTCTCCTATCTTTGAAGCAACCTCTCTAAAAAATCATTATCTTGTTCCATACCTTGTTTTAAAGAATTGTTGGAGATAAAATATTAAACACTTGTTAGACTAATAAATAGTAAAATTAGATAAGACTTAGGATGATAGGTGTTTAATAGTGTAGATAGACTAGAAAAAATAGTTTAACAAGCCCTAAAATGCTGATATATCAACGTTTTGAGTGTTAAGCTAAATATTCAAAATAATGCATACAATTAACAGTTGTTTCTAATCTATATCATTGTTTTATTACCGATTTTTAAATTAAATGATAGAGGTTTCATGATAAACTATAGATGGGTAAGGAAAAAGCTATAAAAGTTACTTTTATAGTAGGCATTATTTGTTTGGAAGGAAAGTGTGAAATATCACAACTATAACGCTATCCTTGCAATTGTTTGAGACAGTTGCATTTTTGTTTATCGTTGTGAGGCCATAGGCCTATATAATGATTTCACAGACAATTGACTATGACACTCCGACTGACATATGAATTAGGATGTTAAGCGGTCGTTGACTTTTCGTCTAGCCTTGGGGGAACACATTGGTGTGATTCCTAAGACTCACCAGACTAATGTGTTTGAAGCTAGGATGATTCGTCTTAGCTTTTTTTGTGTCCTTTAAAATGGAGGTCTTCGGTATTTCTTTTCTTATGCTATAATAGAAGGACTAAGTGAGATATTGTCTCGCAAATCTTGGAACGGGAGTGACACTAATGCTTGACTTTACCCAAGAAGAGAAAGACTTTTTTATGTCTGAAGCTCTTAAGGAGGCCGAAAAATCTCTAGATAAAGCAGAGATTCCAATTGGCTGTGTCATCGTTAAAGATGGCGAAGTCATAGGTCGTGGGCACAATGCACGTGAGGAGCTCAATCAAGCTATCATGCATGCGGAGGTCATGGCTATTCAAGAGGCTAATAGGACTGTAGGCAATTGGCGTTTGTTAGATTGTACCCTCTTTGTAACCATCGAACCCTGTGTCATGTGTAGTGGGGCAATTGGCTTGGCTCGTATTCCTAAAGTGATCTATGGAGCAAGCAATCAAAAGTTTGGTGGTGCGGGTAGCCTTTACGATATCCTAAGAGATGAGCGTCTCAACCATCGTGTAGAAGTAGAGACTGGTGTCATGGAGGAAGAGTGTGCTAAGATTATGCAAGACTTTTTCCGTCAGAGTCGTGAACGCAAAAAAGAAGCCAAACGATTGGCTAAATTGGAAACAAGGCAAGATATGTAAACAAAAGTGCAAGTCCAAAGGGCCTTGCACTTTTTAATGGAAGATGAGTTTTTGTTTTCCTGAAAGCAATTTAGGTCACTCTTTCTATGCTTTATTTTTTTCTTTCTCTCTTGTTAAAAGAAAAATAGGCATAAAGAGAATCAGAGTACCAAAAGCGGACTTCAAATTAGTATCAATAATTGGTGTTCCTAATCGTACATGAAAGATAAGGTTGATTAGGAGTATCAAAAGTAGGCTACCGATAATTCCAGCTAAAGCTATTTTTACGAGTAAATAGTTATTCGTTTTAGGTGATTGATTAGCAGTAGTATCATTTGTTTGATTTTTTGTATGTTTCATGAGTTATCATCCTCAAAATCTTTGAGATGTCAGGCGAGTTCTGTTAGTTAGTGGGTGAGGTTATAGAAAGACTTACCTGCAGCATAGCTAAGGTCATAAGTCAGTTTTGCAGCAGCAATGCCAACAGAAATAGCGGCCCAAGGAACCACTCCACCTGATATAGCTTCAAGTTCTTGAGTAGTCATGTTTTTACGATTGTTAATGGTCTTAGTCATTGTTCATATATCCTTTCTTTTATCGTGCAGAGTCCATATAGCCATTGTAGGCTCCAAGGCATACCATAGTTCCAATAGGTCCTGAAGCTAGGCAGAGCCCTCCAATGGCAAGGTTGGTCTTCCATCCGCCTCCTGTTACTGAGGCTAGCTCAGCTGCCTTCATTTCTTTATTAATCATTGTCATTCTCCTTTTTTTATTTTAGGTGAGTTTTTAAATCTCATACCCTCTCACCACGAGTTAAGAGATATGTTAAACATGACTTCTCCTTTAAATAAAGTCAGCCATGTCACTAGCTTTTGGTGCTTTCCTCAAGCTATGGATTTATTATAAGGTGTCGAGAAATAAAAAAGTAGTGACATAAATGTCACCATGGTAAGTCTTATGCTTTATCGAAGTTTAGACTGATAGAAAGAAATAATAGGAATTAATAGGGGTAGGTCTAGCTAGTCTTATCATAAGTTCTCTACTTGCAATCACTTCAATTTATGGTATAATATTTTTCGGAGCAACATCTGTGCGTGAAGCGGGTCAGGGGAGGAATCCAGCAGCCCTAAGCGATTTCAGGTGTGTGCTCTTTTTTTGTGTTAAGGAGGATTTATGGCCAAATTTAGTGTTTTTAAAGATCAAGAGAGTCTTTTTGCTTGTCCTATCTGTCAAGCGCCAATGCATTTGGATTTGTCTAGCTTGGTTTGTCAGAATAGGCATACCTTTAATATCGCCAAGCAGGGCTTTGTTAATTTTTTGAGACAGACCAAGGGAGATAAGCACTATGATATGGCTTCTTTTGAAAAGAGGAGTCAGATTCTTGCGGCAGGCTATTACGATCCTATTCTAGAGGTGATTTCAGAGCGCTTGCGTGACCTTCCTGGACACTCGCACGTTCTAGATGTTGCCTGTGGTGAGGGCTATTATAGCCGTCAGTTAGCTCAAGAGTTTGACAAGGATTTCATGGCCTTTGACTTGTCTAAGGATTCAATCCTTCTTGCGGCACGTCAAAATCCTCAGAAAAACGTAGCTTGGTTTGTTGGCGATTTGGCTCAATTGCCCTTACGTGAACACAGTATCGATGTGATTTTAGATATTTTTTCACCAGCTAATTATCAAGAATTTGGACGACTTTTGTCTGATCATGGCTTGATTTTTAAAGTTATTCCTCATGAGGATCATCTTAAAGAGTTTCGCCAATTGTTACCGGAGGCGCAGGCTTATTCGAACCAGGATGTTCTGGAACATTTTCAAGAGTCCTGTGACCTTTTGGAGCGTGTGACGATTGCTAAGACTTGGTCTATGCCATCAGAGCATGTTCAAACATTTGCCGAGATGACACCTCTTTTTTTCCATGCCAATAAGGATACTTTGGACTTGACTTCAGTGACGCAATTAACCGTTGCGGGAGAACTGCTGATTGGCCGTATTAGAGATGATAAGCAATCCTAACAATCGTTGGGATTTTTTGATGGGAAAATGTCTCAGTTAGCTTGTTTGGTCTTCCTAAAAGGTGTATGATGAGAGCAATAAGTAAGAAAGTTTCAGTAATGGGTAAAAAGCGATGAAAAATAGAGCCTATAGGAACTACATTTTTGATTTTTATGGTACCTTGGTTGATATCTTAACCGATGAGAAGGATCCTGTGTTATGGGATAAACTAGGCCAGCTATATCAAGCTTATGGAGCGGCTTATGAAGGTGATGTTCTTAAAAAGGCTTATGCTAAGCGCGTGGATCAGGCCCGTAAGGAGTTAATAGAGCTCAAAGGAGTTGCTTATCCAGAAATTGATTTAGCCCACATTTTTAACCAGCTTTATGTAGATGCTCGGCCTCAGTCTAGTAATTCTAATCAGCCGGAAGATTGGGGACAATTGATAGCAATGGTCTTTCGCGTCTTATCTCGCAAACATGTGACGGCTTATCCCCATACCAAGGAGGTGCTAGCCTTTCTAAAAGAGCAGGGCTGTCGGATTTATCTCTTGTCTAATGCTCAAGCAGCCTTTACTAACGCTGAGATTGACCTAATGGCGTTAAGACCTTATTTTGATGCTATTTACTTGTCTTCGGATGCCGGTATCTGTAAGCCGCAACCTGAATTTTTAAAGCAAGTTTTGGATGATCATGGGTTAAACCCGTCTGAGACTGTCATGGTTGGAAATGACTTAACGACTGATATTGCTGTGGCTGAAGCAGTTGGGATCGATGGTATTTTGCTGAATACCTTCCCTTATTCTCCTCGAGAGTTGGAGAATTCCCCAATCAAGCCAGACCGAGTGATTACTGATATAGAAGCTCTAAAGACCAATTTTACATAAAAATACACTGTATTTGGCAAAAGCAAAGACAATTATCAGAATTTTTGGTATAATAATTCCTAACTTTATGTGAATGGAGAATCTCATGACTGCACAAAAAATGTCTGCACAAGAAATTATCGCTTTTATCGGTAATGCTGAAAAGAAAACGAATGTTAAAGTAACTTTTGAAGGGGAATTGGCAACTGCTGTTCCAGCTTCTGTCACTAAACTTGGTAACGTTCTTTTCGGAGACTGGAAAGATATTGAACCACTTCTTGCTAACTTGACTGAAAACAAGGACTATGTTGTGGAACAAGATGGCCGTAACTCAGCTGTTCCATTGCTTGATAAACGTCACCTTAATGCACGTATCGAACCAGGCGCTATCATCCGTGACCAAGTAACTATCGAAGACAATGCTGTCGTTATGATGGGTGCTGTAATCAATATCGGTGCTGAAATTGGTGCTGGTACTATGATTGATATGGGTGCTATCCTTGGTGGTCGTGCTACTGTTGGTAAAAACAGCCACATCGGTGCGGGTGCAGTCCTTGCTGGAGTGATTGAACCAGCTTCAGCAGACCCAGTTCGTATCGGTGACAACGTTCTTGTTGGTGCTAATGCTGTTGTTATTGAAGGTGTTCAAGTTGGTAACGGTTCAGTCGTTGCTGCTGGAGCTATCGTTACTCAAGATGTTCCTGAAAATGTGGTTGTGGCTGGTGTTCCAGCTCGTATCATCAAGGAAATTGATGAGAAAACACAACAAAAAACAGCACTCGAAGATGCTTTGCGTAACTTGTAACATATTGATAGTAGAGGCCTGTAAGGCCTCTATTTCTAGATTCTCTATAAAATAAGACAAATAAAAAGGATAAAAACATGACACTTGATTTAATTAAAATCAGACGAGACCTTCACAAAATTCCTGAAATTGGTTTGGAAGAATTTAAAACTCAGGCTTATCTCTTAGAGCGTATTGCTGAAATGACTGAAGGTAAGGATTTTGTGGAGAAACGTACTTGGCGTACAGGGATTCTTGTCTATCTTCACGGGCATGCTCCTGAAAAGACTATTGGTTGGCGTACAGATATTGATGGTCTTCCAATCGTAGAGGAAACAGGTCTTGACTTCAAGTCTACTCATGAAGGTCGTATGCATGCTTGTGGACACGATATGCACATGACCACAGCGCTTGGTCTCTTGGATCAGATGCTTCAAGTACAGCCTAAAAATAACATGCTCTTCCTCTTCCAGCCGGCTGAAGAAAATGAAGCTGGTGGTATGCTTATGTATGAGGATGGTGCCTTTGGAGATTGGTTGCCAGATGAGTTCTATGGCCTTCACGTCCGTCCAGATTTCAAGGTAGGTGATATTGCGACTAACACAAGCACCCTTTTTGCTGGGACTTGTGAAGTCCTCGTTACTTTCAAGGGGAAAGGTGGACATGCAGCCTTTCCACATGAGGCCAATGATGCCCTTGTAGCAGCTTCTTACTTTATTACTCAGGTGCAAACGATTGTTAGTCGTAATGTTGACCCTATCCAGGGTGGGGTAGTTACCTTTGGTTCGTTCCATGCAGGAACTACTAATAATGTTATCGCTGAAACTGCAGAGGTTTATGGAACTATTCGTACCCTTACTCAGGAAATGAGTCTCCTTATCCAGAAGCGCGTGCGTCAGATTGCAGAAGGCGTGGCAGCTAGCTTTGGTATGGAAGTGGATATCATGTTGAAACAAGGTGGTTATCTTCCTGTGGAAAACAATCCAGCCTTGGCCAAAGAGTTGATGACTTTCTTTGATGCTAGCCCAGAGGTCAACCTGATCGATTGTCCACCAGCTATGACTGGAGAGGACTTTGGTTATTTGCTTAGTAAGGTTCCAGGTGTCATGTTCTGGTTGGGAATCGACACGCCATATGCACTTCACCATCCTAAGATGAGTCCAAATGAAGATGCCCTCGCTTTTGCAGTGGCTGAAATTGGAAAATTCCTTAAACACAAGGCAGAAGCCTAACCATAGTTGATACAGCTAAAAAATCTACCAAGTCTGACTTTTGGTAGCTTTTTTGATATGATAAACCTATGAAAAATGAACTTAGAAAAACAGTCTTGGCTCAGTTAACTTTACAAGATCCTGAGACTAAGGCTAAGATAGATAAATATCTTTTGGAGCAATTGATTGCCTTACCTGCTTATAAAGATGCCCAGGTGATTGCGACTTATTTGTCTTTTCCTCATGAATATGACACCAGTCTTTTAATCAATCAGGCTTTAAAGGATGGTAAACGACTGTTGATTCCTAAAACATATAAACAAGGTCGAATGATTTTTGTGGATTATGATCCAGATAATCTTGTTGCAACCTCTTTTGGCCTGATGGAACCTGCGTCTGATTTGGCTGTGGAAAAATCAGAGATTGATTTGATTCATGTGCCAGGAGTAGTTTTTAATGATGAAGGCTATCGCATTGGTTACGGAGCAGGTTACTATGACCGCTATTTGTCTGATTTTGAAGGGGAGACCGTTAGTACGGTTTATTCTTGCCAGAAACATGATTTTCAACCAGACAACTATGATATACCTGTTAAGGAGGTCGTTACATGCAAGTAAATGAGTGGAAGAAATATCCAGCAACCTATCTATTGTTGGGGCTTACGACGCTGACTTTCATCTGTCAATATCTTTTAAACGGCTTTCAAGCGACCTCGCCTTTGAGCCTCTTTAAGATGGGGGCTATGTACGGTGCTTTTGTTCGGTACAGCCCACTGAACCTCTGGCGTCTTGTAACACCAATTTTTGTGCATATAGGTGTTGAGCATTTTCTATTTAATATGCTTGCTCTTTACTTTATGGGGAAAATGGCTGAGCAGATTTTTGGGACTCTACGTTTTCTAGGGCTTTATTTGTTAGCTGGTGTTATGGGAAATGCCTTGACCTTACTTTTTACGCCTAATGTTATTGCGGCTGGTGCTTCGACATCCTTGTTTGGACTTTTTGCGGCTGTTGTGATTCTTGGCTATTATAGTCATAGTCCTTTACTTAATCAGTTAGGTCGCAATTACTTGGCTTTGATTGTTATTAACTTAATTTTCAACCTTTTTACACCTAGTGTTGGGATTACAGGCCATCTCGGTGGTTTAGTTGGTGGTGCTCTTGCAGCTATCTTTTTGGCCAACAAGGTCGAAAGTCGCTTATTTAGTAAAGGTTGGCGTTCTACAGCTCTTTTGACCTACATTTTACTATTGCTGATTCTTCTAGGATTCACTTATTTTTAAGTCATATGAAAAATCCATCGAATGTCATGTTCGATGGATTTTATATTAGTCTTTTTTAGCTGGTTTGCCTTCAAGTTTGTGACCCAAGTCAATGAGGTATTGCTTGAGGTCATCTTTAATTTGAGGATGTTTAAGCGCATAATCGATAGACGTTTTCATGAATCCGAATTTGTCACCGACATCATAACGGTCTCCAGTAAATTCGCGAGCAAAGACGCGTTGTGTCTTGTTAAGCGTATCGATAGCATCAGTCAATTGGACTTCGTTTCCAGCACCTGGTTCTTGAGTTTCCAAAATACCGAAAATTTCAGGTGTTAGAAGGTAACGTCCGATGATAGCAAGATCACTTGGTGCATCCTCTGGATTTGGTTTTTCAACGAAAGTTTCAACGCTATAACGTCCATTTTCGCCTTCGCCTTGAGGGGCGATGACACCATAAGAAGAAACTTCTTCGTGTGGTACAGGCATAACTGCAATGGTTGATGCGTGTGTTTCCTCATAATCGTTAATGAGCTGTTTAGTCAATGGTACAGCTTTATCGTTAGTGATATCCATAAGGTCATCACCAAGCATAACAACAAATGGCTCATTCCCGACAAATGCTTTAGCTTGAAGAACAGCATCTCCAAGGCCACGTGGGTGGCTTTGGCGGATAAAGTGGAGGTTAATAGCAGTAGTGTCATTAACCAATTTCAACAGGTCTGTCTTACCTTTTTGTTCCAAGTTATATTCTAACTCGAAGTTTGAATCAAAGTGGTCTTCGATAGAACGTTTTGATTTACCAGTCACCACCAAGATATCTTCGATACCTGATTTGAGGGCTTCTTCAACGATAAATTGAATAGTTGGTTTGTCAACGATTGGCAACATTTCTTTGGCCAAGGCTTTAGTAGCTGGTAAAAAGCGTGTTCCGAGTCCTGCAGCGGGGATGATAGCTTTTCTAACTTTTTGATTCTTCATGAGAACTCCTTAGATTTTATTTTTTATCCCATTCATTTTCAGAGCGCAATTCATTGGACATCATATTGAGAATAGATTCCTTAATATCAGCACCCTCATAGATAGACTTGTAGATTGCTGTTGTAATTGGCATGTAGACGCCGAGTTCTTGGGCGATTTCGTAGGCAACCTTTGTGGTTGAAATACCTTCGATAACCATTCCCATGTTACGTTCAATGTCTTCTAGTTTTTCTCCACGACCGAGCGCATCCCCAGCACGCCAGTTACGTGAATGGATAGAAGTTCCTGTAACAATAAGGTCACCAACCCCAGATAGACCGCTGTAAGTCAAAGGATCAGCCCCAAGTTTCACACCAAGACGAGTAATTTCCGCAAGTCCACGAGTAATAACGGCTGCTTTGGCATTGTCCCCATAACCCATACCGTGGAGGGCACCAGCACCTACCGCGATAATGTTTTTAAGAGCACCAGCTGTTTCAACACCAATCACATCTGAATTGGTGTAGAGGCGGAAGTAGCTATTGCTGAAAATACCTTGGACATAGCGTGCCGCTTCAAGATCCTTAGATGCTGCTGTAATCAAAGTGATATCGCGAACGATAGTTTCTTCAGCATGGCTTGGACCAGATACGACAACAATCTCACTACGAAGTTCCTTAGGAATCTCTTCTTCAAGGATTGTTGAAAGACGTTCGTGTGTTCCAGGTTCCAAACCTTTGGAAGCATGCATGACAACAACTTCGTGGTCCAAAAGTTCAGCAACTTGCTTAGCAACTAAGCGAGTGACCTTGGTTGGAACAACAAAGAGAACAGCGTCGACACCATCTAGGGCTTCAGATAGCTCTTTGTAGGCTTTAATGTTTTCATCCAAAACCACATCCTTGAAGTAGCGGGTATTGGTGTGGTTCTCGTTAATTTCATCAATTTGTTCAGGGATGTTTCCCCAAATACGGACCTCGTGTCCGTTGTCGTTGAGTACCTGAGCAAGGGCAGTTCCCCATGAACCAGGGCCCAAGACAGCGATTTTTTGTTTTTTCATCATTAGGTCTCCCTTTAGGTCCTTTCTAACAAAGTAGAAAAAGACTGTATTCTTTCTCATTATAACATAAGAAAAGCATGTTTGTCTTGTACTCTCTGTTAGGAGGGCTGATGGCTATTTATTTTTTCAGCCAATTTTGGGCAATGTAGCCCCCAATGAGAGCAGCCATGAGCGTTCCTCCAATCAGGATTAAGACATGACTGGCTGTAAAGGGAACCATAACTTGATTTACATAATCTTGAGTTTTCCCTTTGGCTAGGAGCTGTGCGATATAGGCTTTGGGCGCGAGCCACATGGTGATAATGGGTGCTAAGTTCCCTAGGGAAAAGATCATATAGGAAAGTAAATTAAGTTTACTATTCTCATAGTTCCCTTTCTTAGCTAGAAAGTCAGCGACAAGGCCAGCTAGAAAGCTAGGAAGAAAGGCTAGAACAAAGTGCCCAGAGGCAAAGAAGAAGAGGGACATAAAGATACCCAGACAGGTAATTGCTCCAAATTGTTTTGTCTTTCTGATAAGCCCCAAGTAGACCCAGCCTGCAAAGATAGCCGCTAAAGCAGGCGTATGATACATATTTTTGACTTTGTAAAAGATTAAATCAATAGCCACTGCAAGGGCTAGGCAAATAAAATACAGTAGAATAGCTAGGCTGGTTTGTTTGATGAATGTTTTTTGACGCATGTGGTCTCCTAATCAATGTGAGGTGTTTTAGTTTTATTGAGCCAAGAGTATGCCAAACCAATGAAAATACCTCCGCCAATCCAGTTACCGAAGAAAACGACTACCCACTGACGTAGAATATTTGCCAAAGTGAAATTATCTACAGCGTCACGCACACCGTTGAAACCGAGCAACATGAAAGAAGCAAAGTTCGCAATCAAGTGTTCATTAATCAAAAATACAAACATAAAGATAGCTGATAGCGCAATGAAAATTTTAGCAGATTCTTCTTTGAGGAGCATGTAGCCCAAGATGGCAATATTAACGAACATATTAGCTGTAATACCTTCTGTAAAGTTCATCCAATCTGTTTTTCCAAGCTTGGTTGAGACAGCAGTAACTAAGAAACTCTTGTCAGTCAAATGTTGGAAAGAGAAGGATTGGTTGAAGAACCAGGCCAAGATAAGGGCACCGACAAAGTTAAAGAAGGTACAGTAGAGGAGGATGGTACACATCTTGCTCCATTTGATTTTACCATAATAGGCACCACTGGTCAGGAACATCATGTTTGAAGTAGCCAACTCTCCATTGAATATGAGAACGAAGACCAGTCCGATGGCAAAGATAAAGGCGAAGACAAAACGAGAAAGGGCTGGGATACCTGTAGCGATAACATCCGCACCAATAATTCCTACAGCAGTTGACATGGTAAGATAAGCTCCTGCAAGCATAGAACGCAAGGCATAGCGCCCCAGACTTTCGTCAAAGAGAGCTTCTTTTTTAGCACAAGCAGCGAATACTTTTTCTTGAAATTGAGACATAGGTTTACCTCTAAAATGTGTGGTTTGGAGCATGGCAAATGCGCAAGCTCGAGTGAAAATGAATCTAAGATGACCATGAAAAAAAGTCAGGACAGTTGTCCCAACTTTTCCAAGTCTTAATATGAGGATGCTCCAGATGTTGCATCTGCGGCTGGGGCTGCGTCGCCACCATGACCACCCGCATCTGATGCACCAGATGTGGCGTCGCTACCGCCATGACTAGCTGCAGCTGGTGCAAAAGGACCGCTTCCTCCGACAAGGCGTTGACCAGTTGTTTCGAGATACCAGTCAAGCCATGGTTTAAAGTTAAAGACGATTTCATTGATTCCTGCATAAGAACCATCATCATAGTACATAGCCTGATAGTTATGCGTATTGATAACTCCTTCAGGTGACCCTGGAACAATCGTACGAACATATTCTTGGTTACCATTACGAAGTGTACCGATAACCCATTCTACATTTTTCATACGAGCTGGTGGAAGTGAGCCGTGAACAGTTGACATACGGCTACCAGATTGAGGTGGCACACGTTTGGCAAACATAGTGTCAGGATCTTGATGGGCGTTATTGTAGTAGAGGAACTGGTTATTATCATCGGCATAGGTCAATTCAAACGGCATGGCCTTGAGGAACATGTCAATTTGATTAACTGTCAAAATACCGTGATCCAATTTCACGTAGGTATCACCAGATACCGCACCAGTGATTTCAGCTACTTTTTCTACCCATTCAGGATCATCAGGGTCAACCTCAGTAACAGTTGTAGCGATTGGGTTGTTACAATCCAAGTCTTCAGGTTCAATTGGTTTTGGTTTTTTCAATTTAGAAACCACTCCTACATATTGGATGAAATTATCTAAGCATTGTTCAAGGAAGTTAATAGTGCCTTCGTTAGTAATGTTCCCCTCAAGGTCAAAGGCTTCTTTAGCCTTTCCAAGCAAGAATTCATTACCTGGAAGTGTATAGGCATTGACACCAGGTGCTTCAAGGATTTTACGCAAATGCACTTGGGCACGTGAAGTCCCTTGGTCGTAGTATGAAGCACCAACAATCATTACAGGCTTGTTTTCAAATGGGTGCACTTCGAATGAGAGCCACTCCAAAACTGATTTAAGTGCTGCAGAGATAGTGTGGTTATGTTCAGGTGTTGCAATGATAACACCATCAGCGCGTGTAATTTTGTTATTAAGTAAGCGAAGTTGGAAGCTTTCATCCCATTTTTCATCTTGGTTAAACATAGGAACTTCATCAATTTCCAAAACTTCAAGTTCAAATTTTATTTTAAAATGTCTTCTGATAAATTCGAGCAGTTTACGGTTATATGATTGGTCATAATTTGCTCCAACGAGTCCAACAAATTTCATAGTTTCTATTCTCCTGTCCTATAGGCTTTCCCAGTCGAAGTCTTCAGCTTCTTTGTGTAGCAACTCTGTAGCATGTGAGAGTTTACCAGTAATTTTGACGTAGAGACGGAAGTCATCGAAAATAGCATCTAGTTTTTTGATGACATCAAGGTCGACTAAATCACCATTGCTATCAAAAGCTTGTAGGGAGTGTGAGAGTAAGAATTCGTCTGGAAGCACATTAGCTTTGATTTCTGGAGCATTCAAGATTTGACGAAGTTGTAACTGTGCACGAGAAGCCCCGAGTGTTCCGTAAGATGCTCCTGTAATCATAACTGGCTTATTCAAAAGAGGGAAAACACCGTATGAAACCCAAGCTAAAGCGTTCATGAGAACGGCAGGAATTGAGTGGTCATACTCAGGTGTTCCAATAATAACACCATCAGCCTCATCGATTTTTTTAACGATTTCAAGGACACTTTCTGGCAATTGTTTGTTAGCGGGTTTGTTAAAGACAGGAAGGTCTTTGATTTCAACAAGTTCGATGTCTGCCTTATCTGCAAAATGTTTCTGAATATATTGCAATAATTGTCTATTAGTTGAACGTTTTGAATTCGTACCAACAAGTCCGATGAATTTCATGACAATTCTCCTTAAAAGTATTATATCTAGTACTATGTTAGCGTTTTCCTGGTTAAAAGTCAATCTTCGTTTAATGAGAAAGTGATTAGACTATTACCTTTGTCATCTTATTTCGAATAGATTATAATAGGATAGATTTAAAAGTCTGAAGCTAGCATGGCTAGTTTATACAAATACTAGTCAATAGATGTATTGAAAGGAAAAATAATGACAAAAATTCGTGGATTTGAACTCGTATCAACGTATAACAATCAGGAATTGCTTCCAAAACGTGAGACAGCTCATGCTGCAGGTTATGACTTAAAGGTGGCAGAGAACACTGTCATTGCTCCTGGGGAAATTGTTCTCGTCCCAACAGGTGTTAAGGCTTACATGCAACCTGGTGAGGTCCTCTATCTCTATGACCGTTCGTCAAACCCTCGTAAAAAAGGTCTGGTCTTGATCAACTCAGTTGGCGTTATTGACGGCGATTACTATGGAAATCCAGGAAATGAAGGTCATATCTTCGCCCAGATGAAAAATATTACTGATCAGCCCGTGACTCTTGAAGTTGGCGAACGCATCGTTCAAGGTGTCTTTATGCCCTTCTTGATTGTAGATGGGGACGAAGCTGATGGTGTTCGTACAGGTGGTTTTGGATCGACAGGAAAATAGAGGAAGCAAAGTGGCAGATTATTTGTTAGTAATCGATATGCAGTCAGATTATGTTGCTGTAGGAAAAGCATATCATGAAGAACTGATTGTAGCTGTAAATGACAAAATTGCTACCTATCCGAGCGACCGAGTTATCTATATTCTCAATCGTTTTTTCTGGGAGAGAAAAGATAGAAAGAAGAAATTTGCGACCGGCTTGCTGCTTGTACCTTCTCGTATCTTTGAGAAGCGTCGGGCTTCTTGTTTCACCAATCTGGATTTAAAAGATTTTTTAGAGGGAAATGGTGCTAAAAGCATAGAGTTTATAGGGGTAGATGGCAATGGCTGTGTTAAGGCTTCCGTTTTAGCGGCTCTCAAGGAGAATTATCAGGTTTCCGTCGATTTGTCCGCTGTCGGAGTTGCCAACCAGAAGAAATTTCAAAAAACATTGCATAAGTGGCACTCTGCTGGAGTAAGCGTAGAAGGAGAATTATCATAGCTAAGAAAAAATCAACTTTTGTTTGTCGAGAATGTGGCTACAATTCACCCAAATATCTAGGGCGTTGCCCCAACTGTTCTTCTTGGTCCTCTTTTGAGGAGGAAGTTGAGGTGCAGGAGGTAAAAAATGCTCGTGTCAGTTTAACGGGTGAAAAGTCCAAACCTACTAAATTAAAAGAAGTCTCTTCAATTAATTATGCCCGCATAAAGACTGACATGGATGAGTTTAACCGTGTTCTAGGTGGCGGTGTGGTTCCGGGTAGCCTGGTTCTTATTGGAGGAGATCCAGGGATAGGGAAATCAACTCTTCTCTTACAAGTGTCAACACAGCTGGCTAACAAGGGAACTGTCCTCTATGTTTCTGGGGAAGAATCTGCCGAGCAAATCAAATTGCGGAGCGAACGTTTAGGTGATATTGATAACGAATTTTATCTTTATGCTGAGACCAATATGCAAGCCGTTCGTAGCCAAGTGGAGGCTATAAAACCCGATTTCCTCATTATCGACTCTATTCAGACCATCATGAGTCCAGAGATTTCTGGCGTTCAAGGCTCTGTATCTCAGGTTCGTGAAGTTACTGCTGAACTCATGCAGATTGCCAAAACCAATAACATTGCCACATTTATTGTTGGGCATGTGACCAAGGAGGGACAGTTGGCTGGACCACGTATGTTGGAACACATGGTGGATACTGTGCTCTATTTTGAGGGTGAACGTCATCATACCTTCCGTATTTTACGAGCAGTCAAAAACCGTTTTGGTTCAACTAATGAGATTGGGATTTTTGAGATGCAGTCTGGTGGTTTGGTAGAAGTGCTAAATCCTAGCCAAGTTTTCTTAGAGGAACGCCTAGACGGAGCCACAGGTTCTGCCATTGTTGTAACAATGGAAGGTAGCAGACCTATCTTAGCTGAAGTTCAAGCCTTGGTGACCCCAACCGTCTTTGGTAATGCTAAGCGGACAACAACGGGACTGGATTTTAACCGCGTCAGCCTCATTATGGCTGTTTTAGAGAAACGTTGTGGCCTTCTTCTCCAAAATCAAGATGCTTATTTAAAATCAGCTGGTGGTGTCAAATTGGACGAGCCGGCTATTGACCTTGCTGTTGCCGTTGCCATTGCTTCTAGTTACAAGGAGCTTCCAACCAATCCACAAGAAGCCTTTATAGGAGAAATTGGCTTGACCGGAGAGATACGCCGAGTAACTCGCATTGAACAGCGTATTAATGAAGCTGCTAAACTAGGTTTTACTAAGATTTATGCTCCCAAAAATTCTCTGCACGGCATGAAAATTCCAGAAGGTATCCAGGTGGTTGGCGTTACGACAGTGGGAGAAGTACTCAAAAAAGTCTTTTCTTAAAAAAGTGATAAAAAAGCCAATTTGAAAACGTTTGCAAAATTATATCTCCAATGCTATACTTTTCCTAAGGATAGGGAGGTATTTATTATGCAATTTTTCACAGACAGCAACATGCAATTCCCTTTGGTAGAGCTATCTCTCAATCAAGGTGAAACGGTCTTTATCCAGCGGGGCAGTATGGTGTATCACACACCTAATGTGACGCTGAGTACTAAATTAAATGCCAGTGGTTCAGGTCTGGGCCGCTTTGTAAAAGCCGTTGGGCGTTCAATGGTTTCGGGTGAAAGTAGCTTTATTACTCAGGTTGTCTCACAGTCCAATAATGGTTATATAGCCTTGGCCCCTGATTCTCCAGGTCAGGTCATTCCCCTTTATTTGGGAGAAAAGCAGTACCGACTTAATGATGGTGCCTTTCTAGCATTGGATGGAACGGCCTACTATACGATGGAGCTCCAGTCTGTTGGTAAGGCTCTTTTTGGTGGGCAAGGAGGTTTCTTTGTGATGACAACCCAAGGTCAAGGGACACTCTTGGCGAATGCCTACGGTTCTATTAAAAAAATTGAGCTAAACAACCAAGAAGTGACTATTGATAATGCCCATGTCGTTGCCTGGAGCCAGACACTAGATTACGATATTCACTTGGAAAATGGTTTCTGGCAGTCTATTGGGACAGGAGAGGGTGTTGTGAATACCTTTAGAGGAACAGGTGAAATTTATGTTCAAAGTCTCAATCTTCAAACCTTTGCAGGCTTACTTAATAGATACTTACCAAAACGTTCATAATATAAATTGAAGGAGGGTGGATGCTTGTTAGCATCTATTCTCCTTTTTACATTGCAAACTCAATAGCTGACAAGTTAATAAAAAGATGATAATATAGTGTGTAAATAATTTGATAGTCAAATTATTTTCTTCATTAGAAAGTGAGTTATTATGTCTTATTTTGAAAACTTTCTCAATGCCAACAAAGCCTATGTTGACCTCCACGGGACAGCCCATCTTCCCTTGAAACCAAAGACTAAGGTGGCTATTGTGACTTGTATGGATTCACGCCTTCACGTTGCTCAGGCCTTGGGGTTGGCCCTAGGTGACGCTCATATTTTGCGTAATGCGGGTGGTCGTGTAACGGAAGATATGATTCGTTCTTTGGTCATTTCTCAACAACAGATGGGGACACGAGAAATCGTAGTTCTTCACCATACAGATTGTGGTGCTCAGACCTTTAAGAACGATGAGTTTACCGCCTATCTCAATAAGGAACTTGGTGTTGATGTGTCTGATCAAGATTTTCTTCCATTCACAGATGTAGAAGAGAGTGTTCGTGAAGATATGGCGATTCTTCGTCAGTCACCGCTTATTCCTGAGGATGTTATCATCTCTGGTGCGGTTTATGATGTAGATACTGGTCGAATGACTCAAGTTCATCCCTAATACCGAAAAATTAAGCAGGCATGATTGCCTGCTTTTTTCATGGTTTGACATAAAAAACTCAGCATAAAATATAAATGCTGAGTTAATCTAGTTTTTAAGAAACGATAAAAATAAGAATCACGGTCCCCAAATAGAAAAGACTAGTGATAAAAAAGCTTATACGCCAGAACAACTTAAGAAAACGTTTAAACTTGAAAGATTGTGTTTTTCTTAGCATCTGAATCGTGATAATGATAGCCGCCAAGGATAATAAGATGGTGATGTAAGGCAAAAAGCTATGGGTAAAGAAACGGGCTGACACAGCAACCACCTCAATAAAATAAAGTGGGAAGGTAAGGTCAGCAAAATTAAGCCCAAGGTATTTTAAACTAAAGAATCGGTGGATAATAAAAGCAAAGATAGGTGTTAAAATCAAAAATGCTATAGCAAAGAATTTATATAGAATCATAAGTCTATTTTACCTCGAAAAGGCCTTTATGTAAATTTTTTCCTAAACTTAATAAGAAATTCTTGCATCTAAAAAGAATTTCTGTATAATAGATAAGGTATGTAAAAACATACTTGTGGGAGGTAACAAAACTTACTTACCGCCAAAACCACAATAGGAGGAAATTACAAAATGGCTAAAAAAGTCGAAAACATCGTAAAACTTCAGATTCCTGCTGGTAAAGCGACTCCAGCTCCACCAGTTGGACCAGCTCTTGGTCAAGCCGGAATCAACATCATGGGATTCACTAAAGAGTTTAACGCTCGTACAGCTGACCAAGCTGGTATGATCATCCCAGTTGTTATCTCTGTGTATGAAGATAAATCATTTGATTTCATCACTAAAACACCACCAGCTGCTGTTCTTTTGAAAAAAGCTGCAGGTGTTGAAAAAGGTTCAGGTACTCCAAACTCAGTTAAAGTTGCTTCAGTAACTCGTGCACAAGTACAAGAAATTGCTGAAACTAAAATGCCTGACTTGAACGCTGCAAACATCGAATCAGCTATGCGTATGATCGAAGGTACTGCACGTTCAATGGGATTCACTGTTACTGACTAATTCAGTTAACAAGAAAACCACAGACGTCGTCTCACTTCGCTGAGTGACGTGGAAGATGAAAGTCGTTATGACCACATTACACAAGGAGAAATAATTAACATGGCTAAAAAAAGCAAACAAATGCGTGCTGCTCTTGAGAAAATTGACAGCACAAAAGCTTACAGCGTAGAAGAAGCTGTAGCTCTTGCACAAGAAACTAACTTCGCAAAATTCGATGCTACTGTTGAAGTATCATACAACCTTAACATCGACGTTAAGAAAGCTGACCAACAAATCCGTGGTGCAATGGTATTGCCAAACGGAACTGGTAAAACAGCTCGCGTACTTGTATTTGCACGTGGTGCAAAAGCTGAAGAAGCAAAAGCAGCTGGTGCAGACTTCGTAGGTGAAGATGACCTTGTTGCGAAAATCAACGATGGTTGGTTGGACTTCGACGTTGTTATCGCTACACCTGACATGATGGCTCTTGTTGGACGTCTTGGACGTGTCCTTGGACCACGTAACTTGATGCCAAACCCTAAAACTGGTACAGTAACAATGGATGTTGCGAAAGCAGTTGAAGAGTCTAAAGGTGGTAAAATCACTTACCGTGCTGATAAAGCAGGTATCGTTCAAGCGATCATCGGTAAAGTTTCATTCGATGATACTAAATTGGTTGAAAACTTTAAAGCTTTCAACGACACAATCCAAAAAGCAAAACCAGCTACAGCTAAAGGTACTTACGTAACTAGCTTGACTTTGACTACAACTCAAGGTCCTGGTATCAAAGTTGATCCTAACTCATTGTAAGAGTAGTAGAAACCTATCTTCGGATAGGTTTTTTTCTTACTCTGGACACGAAATTTGAGTAGAAAATAAAAAATATTCAGAAAGTAGTGTTGCTTTTTCGAATTTATGGTATAATTTAAGCGTATACACATAATTATTGATTTTTGAACTTTTTACGTTGCGAATTTAAGGAGGCAATGAATGAAAAAGAGTAAGGTATTTTTACTGGCAGCCGTAGGCCTGTTATCTGTAGGTGTTTTAACGGCTTGCTCGTCATCAAGTAAGACGTCTGGTAAGACTTATAATTATGTCTATGGTAGTGACCCTGCAACCTTGGACTATCTTGCTACAAACAAGAAAAATATGACTACAGCTGTTAGTAACGGTGTTGATGGTTTGTTTGAAAATGACCAATATGGGAATTTAAAACCTTCTGTCGCTGAAGACTGGTCTGTTTCTCAAGATGGTTTGACATATACTTACAAGATTCGTAAGGGACTTAAATGGTACACTTCAGATGGCGAAGAATATGCCAATGTAACAGCTAAGGACTTTGTAACAGGTCTTAAGCATGCTGCGGATACAAATTCTGAAGCGATTTATTTGCTACAAAACTCAGTTAAGGGCTTGAATGATTACCTTTCAGGTGCCAACAAGGACTTTTCAAATGTAGGTATCAAGGCTGTTGATGATTACACCTTGCAATATACACTTAGTCAACCAGAACCTTACTGGAATTCAAAATTGACTTACTCTGTTACTTGGCCTGTTAATGGAGACTTCTTGAAATCTAAAGGTAAAGATTTTGGTAAGTCAACAGACCCAACATCTA
>NZ_KV831738.1:562-9776 GCF_001837205.1 Streptococcus sp. HMSC064D12 | reverse complement strand
ATTTTGGTAAGTCAACAGACCCAACATCTATCCTTTATAACGGTCCATACCTTCTTAAGGCTTTGACAACGAAGTCATCTATTGAGTTCACCAAGAATGAAAACTATTGGGATAAGGATCACGTCTATTTTGATAATATCAAATTGACTTATGATGATGGATCAGACCAAGAGTCTTTGGAACGCAACTTTACAGATGGTGTATACAACTTAGCACGTCTATTCCCAACAAGTTCTAACTATTCCAAAGTTGAAAAACAGTACAAAGATAATATTTTCTATACGCAACCTGGATCAGCTGTAGAAGGTGTTGGTATTAATATTGATCGTCAAACTTATGGTCATACATCTAAAGAAAATGACCAGCAAAAGACATCAACTAAGACAGCTCTTCTCAATAAGGATTTCCGTCAATCATTAGGTTTTGCTATTGACCGTACAAATTACGCCGCACAACTTAATGGTAAGGAAGGTGGAAGTACTGCCGTCCGTAATATCTTTGTTAAACCAGACTTTGTTCAAGCAGATGGTAAGGACTTCGGAACAATGGTAATGGATCAACTTCCAGCTTATGGTGATGAGTGGTCTGGTGTGAATCTTGCAGATAGTCAAGACGGTCTTTATAACCCAGAAAAAGCTAAGGCTGAATTTGCTAAAGCTAAGGAAGCCCTTCAAGCAGAAGGAGTTCAGTTCCCAATTCATTTGGATGTCCCTGTTAATCAATCAAGTAAAATTACTGTGAATCAGGTACAATCAATTAAACAGTCTGTTGAATCTGCTCTTGGAAAAGACAATGTTGTGCTTGATATTCACCAATTGTCGGCTGATGATTTTAACAACATCACTTACTCTGCATCAAATGCAGCTGCAGAAGATTGGGACTTGTCAGTGGGTGTGGCTTGGGACCCTGATTACCTTGACCCTTCAACTTATCTTGATGTCTTGAAAACGACAAGTAGCGAAAATACTAAATCCTTCATGGGTTATGACGATCCAAATAGTCAAGCAGTTCAAAAAGTAGGTCTTAAAGAATATGACCAATTGGTTGAAGATGCCTCTAAGGAAACAACAGACTTGAAGGTTCGTTATGAAAAATATGCAAAAGCTCAAGCATGGTTGACAGATAGTGCCCTCTATCTTCCAACAACTACTTATAACGGTGCAGCTGCTGTAATTTCTCGTATTAAGCCATTCTCAGGAGCTTATGCTCAAGCTGGTGATAAAGGTTCTTCATACTACTTCAAGTATCTTAAATCTCAAGATGATATTGTAACTAAAAAACAATACGACTCAGCTTATAAAGATTGGCTTAAAGAAAGAGCGAAATCTAATGACAAAGCTCAAAAAGATCTTGCCAAACACGTTAAGTAATCTATTGAAAACGTCTACCTTTAGGTAGTCGTTTTTTTAACAAAATTTCTCGAACCACCCTAGATTGTGATATAATAAGAAAGATTGGTACTCGCTTCTAGATTTTTATTTGGAAAGTTTGGGGGGATAGAGTTGCCTACTGGTACTTATCATCTTAAGTTAGTCCTAAGAAAGGGACTTTAGGCTCAATAGGTATCCAAAGACTGAAGAATGAAACATAAAAAGGAGATTTATCTTGGCTAAAGATATCCGCGTTCGTTACGCACCAAGTCCAACAGGGCTTCTACACATTGGTAATGCTCGTACAGCATTGTTTAACTACCTTTATGCACGTCATCATGGTGGTACATTCATTATCCGTATTGAAGATACTGACCGTAAACGTCACGTTGAAGATGGTGAGCGTTCACAGCTTGATAACTTGCGTTGGTTGGGAATTGACTGGGATGAAAGTCCTGAGACACACGAAAACTATCGTCAATCAGAGCGTTTGCCACTTTACCAAAAATATATTGATCAACTTTTGGCAGAAGGTAAAGCCTATAAGTCATATGTCACTGAAGAAGAGTTGGCTGCAGAGCGCGAACGTCAAGAAGCGGCTGGTGAAACTCCTCGTTACATTAACGAGTTCCTTGGCATGACTGAAGAAGAAAAAGCTGCCTACATCGCAGAACGTGAAGCAGCAGGTATTGTACCTACAGTTCGTTTGGCGGTTAATGAGTCAGGAATTTATAAATGGCATGATATCGTTAAGGGAGATATCGAATTTGAAGGTGGTAATATCGGTGGTGACTGGGTTATCCAGAAGAAAGATGGTTACCCAACTTACAACTTTGCGGTAGTTGTTGATGATCACGATATGCAAATTTCACACGTTATCCGTGGAGATGACCATATTGCCAATACACCAAAACAACTCATGGTTTATGAAGCTCTTGGTTGGGAAGCTCCTGAGTTTGGACACATGACTCTTATCATCAATTCTGAAACTGGTAAGAAGTTGTCTAAACGTGATACTAACACCCTTCAATTTATCGAAGATTACCGTAAAAAAGGTTACCTTCCAGAAGCAGTCTTTAACTTCATTGCTCTTCTTGGTTGGAATCCTGGCGGTGAAGACGAAATCTTTTCTCGTGAAGAACTCATTAAACTTTTTGATGAAAACCGTCTAAGCAAGTCACCAGCGGCCTTTGACCAGAAGAAATTGGATTGGATGAGTAACGACTACATTAAGAATGCAGATTTCGATAAGGTCTTTGCTCTTTGCAAACCTTTCTTGGAAGAAGCTGGTCGTTTGACAGATAAAGCTGAGAAATTAGTGGAACTCTATAAACCACAAATGACAGCTGCAGAAGAAATTGTCCCTCTTACAAATCTCTTCTTTGAAGATTTCCCAGAATTGACAGAGGCTGAAAAAGAAGTTATGGCTGGTGAAACAGTACCAACAGTACTTAAAGCCTTTAAAGCCAAACTCGAAGCTATGTCTGATGATGAGTTTGTTGTTGAAAACATTTTCCCACAAATTAAGGCTGTTCAAAAAGAAACAGGAATCAAAGGGAAAAATCTCTTCATGCCAATCCGTATTGCTGTTTCAGGAGAAATGCACGGTCCAGAATTGCCAGATACTATTTTCTTGCTCGGTCGTGAAAAATCAATCAAACATATTGATCAAGTTCTTGCAACACTATAAAAACAACCCCAACAATCGTTGGGGTTTCGAATGCACATAAGCGATATGTCAATGATTATATGATAATTGCTAAGTCTACTTTTGTAATATAATGATGATATTTCGTAATCATATCATCATTTTCAAAACTTTAAATTAGTTTTATAATAGATTGGTAATAAAGATTAGGGAGGAGTGAGCATTATGAGAAGATTTGGTTGGTATTTCTACTATGTTATTGGCATGTACCCATAAAAATAGGTAATGAGTCAGTTAAAGAGCTTAGTTTTTCTAAGCTCTTTTTTATGTTTATGAAAAGTAGGGGACATGTGGGATTGTCTGATGTTAGATTGTTCTCAATCAGGAAAAAATAGCTTTATATTTTTAGCTTTTTCTAATAGGAGTGATGCTAAATTATATATTTATGTTACAATAAAGTAGGTTGATTTTTGAAAGGAAGGGGGAGTCTAGAGATGATTGTTTTGTTTACGGTTCTACGTCTATTGGCTATTTTAATTGTTAGTCACGATATGTCAGGTTTGCTCAAAACTTGGAAGAGTAAATGCTGGTTTATCGCAGGGAGTCTCTTGCTCTCTCTATTTGTTGGAGGCATTACAGGGTCGCTCTTAGCACTTTTGTTCTGCTATCTTTTCTTAAATAAAATATCAAGTAGTGAAAAGAATTCTTTTCTTTTCACCTTTTTGCCGTGGGTTTTTGTTGAAGTCACCTCGAAACTGCTTCAACTTTACTTTTTCCCATGGATTTTTCAAATTAATTACTTACAGGTCAAGGACACCCCAGTACTCATTGCTTTGTCTTATCTCTTGATTTACCCAATTTTTCATCTGATTGTCAAAGTGTTCTTTATTGACTTTGGTGCTCTCAATGTTATGGGAAATAACCATACTTACCAAGTTAGACAACGCTTATTGGTTGGGGTGACTCTGGCTTATATTATTTTATCTTTAATTATTTTCTATGCCAGTAATATCTTTCCTTACTCAGGTCTCTTTATTTATTTAGCAGGTAGTATTACGATTGTCTACTCCATTCTCTTTATTTTGCTCTTTGCTCAGCTTAATATCTATTCTAAGAAAAGAGTGAAGGACCAGTTGACCGAAGAAATGGCTAGACACGAGGAAAGTTTAGAAGAATATAGCCACCGTTTAGAAAAACTCTATAATGATATTTCTCAGGTGAAGAAGGATTATCTCGAAGGGCTTAAAACAATGGAGGTTAGTATCCAACGACGAGACTTACCTGCTTTGAAACAAGAGTATGCAGAACTTTTAGAAAAATCTGGAAATAGCTTAACTTTGTCAAATTATGAATTGTCACGCTTAATCAACTTAGAAATCACATCTCTCAAGAGTCTCTTTTCTGCTAAAGTGCTTGAGGCTGAGAACTTAGGAATTAAGGTCAATTTGGAGTTGCCAGATGTTATATCGTCAACTCAGATAGAGGCCTTAGATTTGGTTGTGATTTCTTCTGTCTTCTTAAACAATGCTATTGAGTCGGCAGTGGATTCTGAAGATCCTACTTTAACCATATCCTTCTTTAAAAATCAAGGTTATCTTATCTTGGTTATTGACAATACAACCAGAGAAGAACGTATTCCTGTGTCAAGGATTTTTGATGAAGGGGTTTCTAGTAAAGGAGAAGGCCGAGGACTTGGTCTGTCTAAGGTTGCAGATATACTTAATCGCTATCCAAAAGTAAATCTTGAGACTCGTAGTTGTGACCATCATTTTACACAGGTACTCTCTTTTCAGGATAATTGATAAATCAAAGATAATATTTGTAGAGGATAGGGAAAATAGAAAGGGGAAAAGCATATGCAACTTGTGATTGACGGCCTTATTGCTTTGGTTGTTGTCGTTTCACATCTTGTGATTTTAGCTAGAATGGCTTATCTAGATGTTTTTACTTACAGTTACATTCCTTATGTAATCGTAGTAACTGCCGTTAAGTGGTTAGCCAAGGTGCTATGGCAAATTGATATTCCAGATGCGATTTATCTCCTAGTCTTTATTTTTCTTGAAAAACCTCAGGCTCTACGAGAAGAAAAGTATTTTTATGCTTTCTTTGCCCCTGTCTTTTGGACTCTGATTACAAGCTTCTTTAGTTTTTATTTTTTCCGAGTTTTCTTTAATAAGCCGGTCGAATTGGTTCCAAACCATTTAGGAATCTTGGTTGTAGATAGTGTTGTTCTTCCCTTCTTTCTAGGCTTGCAAAAAATGTTCGGTTTAGATAGCTTTTTTAAGGAACCTTATCAGGACTTGCAGGATAAATATAAGAGTATGCTCTTGCAAGTTGATCATATTTTAATTATCAGTTATCTGCTTATTCTCTTTAAACGGGAGATTTTCTCCTTGCTTCTGAGTCAGACCTATCTCCCAGGTTACCCTCAAATTTATATTTGGGTTGGTTTCCTTATACACATGTATATTCTTGTTCGCTTTGTTTCTTATGGTAAAGACGTACGTGATAGCAAAATTCTCAGAGAACAAGAGGAGCACTTGAGGAGTCTGGAAGCTTATAATGAAAAAATCGAAACTGCCTATAAGAGTGTACGCTCATTTAAACATGATTATGAAAATATACTCATTAGTATGCAGACAAGTATTGATAGTGGGGATTTTGACCTTATTGAACAAACCTATCAGGATATTTTGAAAAAGGCTGGTCAAGAACTCGTTGAGGAAGATGACGAAACTGTCTCTTGAGTGTAAACAGGAAATATTATCATGAACTTACAGCTTTGGACCATGGTATCACTTGAAAATAGTATTATTCAGATTATTAGTTTTCATATTACCTGGTTTATTTATAAAAAACTAACAAGGAGCACTCTAGCTTACTGGAAAGTATTTTGTTTAAGTCTCTTAGGTATAGTGGTATCATTTGGTAAAGGTGATGGCTTCTATTATCAAGTTGTTATCTTTCTAGCTTTGGCCTTAAAGGAACGGCGGGAGCATCGTTTGACGCTCTGGGCAAGCCTCTTTTTTGGGGCTTTCTCGGTTCTCTTTACTGATTTATTTGCGACTTTTACACCATATTATGTATTCAGTAACTTATTTACAAATATGAGCTTGGTTGAGATTCAAGAAAATTTCTTCCTAAATTTGCTATCTTATGTGATGATTTATCCTTTTTTTCTCTATGTCAATTATCTATCAAGTTCAGATATTGACAAGATTAAGGAGCTGATTTATTCCCATGGTCGTGAGCGTTTATTGATTGCGGTTGATTTGACCTTTGCACTCTACATTACTTGTAGTATTCTTTTGGTATCTACAGGTAGTGATGTGAGAGGGCCAATTTTTATTGCAATGGCGGTTTATCTCCTAATGGTAACAACCTTGAACCGCTATTCTCATAAATTTGTCAGAGAACGTAGTAAGGAAGCTGTGGAGACCTATGTCTATAACTTGGAAGTCTATAATAAGCATATTGAGGATCTTTTTACAAAAGTAAAACCTATTGAAAAAGATTTTGAGAGTCTTTTGGTAGCTCTTGAGACTCCTCTGGCTAAAAATCAATTGTCAGAGGTTTTATCCGTTTATCATGAGCATTTGAACCATCTTAAACTTGATAATTTGGATTTAAATGATAAGTTGGCTCCTTTGTTCGAGATTCCTTATCCGGTATTAAGAAGTTGGATTGTAAACCAAGTTATTCCTTTGGAACAAAAAGGTGTCACAGTTAGGTTGGATGTCAATGTTGATGCTTATCCTAATAATTTAAATGTTGCAGTTCTTATTAGAGTTTTAGAACGTTGCATGAACTTAGCTGAAAAACTTTGGGCCAAGGAGCCGGAGACAGATATTGGTTTCCTTATTCAACAGAATGAGGATGGCAATCTCAGCTTTATTCTTGAGAATACCAACCAGGAAGCTAATCCGAAACTTGACGATAGTCTGGTTGTTAGTCGAGATTTTGCCCAGTTTTGCTGGTCAAACGGTATCGGTTTAACAAATAAAAAAGAATTATTTAAAACCTATCAAATTGTCACGGTAATACCATAATTGTAGGAAGGAGGAAGGTAGCTATGCTAGGTAACGTCATTTTTCAAATTTTGATGTTTGTCATTATTTGGGATATCTATTTACGTATTGGTGGACAAAACACTAATCTTAAAAATCATATACTTTATTTGTTATTTGATGTTGCTCTATGCATTTGGGGACAACTCATTGGACGCTATATAGGCATAGTACCTCCCTTAGTAGCCATTGTAACATTGACATTTAGCTACCAACTGAATAAAAGTGTAACTTCTGTAGAGCGCTTTTTTCTAGGTTTTTACCCAGTGGTACTAGTCGATTTGGCAAGACGTTTTTTGGCTACTTTCTTCTTTCCGCCGATACTTGGCATAACTGTTGATACTTTAAACACTAATATTTGGTGGTCTATGGTACCACTTTCCTTCGTCATGTTGACGGTTAGAATAGTAGATTTTATTTTACGTCTAGATTTTACAGATATATTGAAAGTTGCTGCCCAACAAGAAAAAAAGAACCGTCTGGGTTTGGTCAACATGCTTCTTTTGCTTTATTATTTAGTTATCTTTTTGGTGTCGACATTTGATACTTATTTTCCAGAGTTACATCTTGAGGGTAGGTTTCGTTTACCATTGGTAGTGGGATATCTCTACTTACTCCTCTTTGTACTAGGAGCTGTGAACCAGTTCGCTAAGGAAAAAATAGAGCAGGATTTAGCGATGAAGCAAGCCAACTATCTTGATGATTTGAAGCGTGAGAATACTAGGGTAGAAGGTTTGTATAGAGACTTGATGCATGTTCGCTCTAACTATAATTTTCTGCTTAATAATCTGAGAGATATCGAAAGAACAGGAGATATTCGTTCTTACAAAAAAGATTTGGTTGATCTTTATGTGTATCGAGATCAGTACCGCCTCTCTACTCATGTTACAGATTTGGATAATATCCAAAACTCAAGTATTCATAGTCTACTTTCATCAAAGTATCATGAAGCTCAGATGTATCAACTCAACATTCATGCAGAAATTCCTGATCCAGTGATTCATAGCTATCTAACTGACTTAGATTTAGCAGTTGTTTTAGGTCATCTTATGAATAATGCTATTGATGGTGCTCGCAAAGCCCACGAGGGCTTTATTAGTATTGCCTATTTTGATGAAGAGGGCTGCCAGAGTTTTATTGTTGAAAGTGCAATTTCAGATGAAAAAGCTTTACTTTCAATGATGGCATCTCAAATTCCTATCAATGGGGGGGACGCAGGTATAAATGCTGTTCAAGATATCTTGGAACGTTATCCGAATACATCCTTCTCTGTTCGAAGTCAGAAACATAAAATGATGCAAATACTAGAAATGAGGCCCTAATATGAATATATATATTTTAGAAGATGATTTGATGCAACAAACACGTATTAGTGATATCATCAGAGAATTGGTTTCAGAGGGTGCGTTTTCTGTACGAAAACTTGAAGTTTTTTCTAAACCACATAAACTATTGTCCAGCATCAACGAGAAGGGGAACCATCAGATTTTTCTTTTGGATATTGATATTGATGGCAATCGAAAGAAGGGGTTAGAAGTTGCCTCTGAAATTCGTCAACAAGATGCTAATGCGGTTATTATTTTTGTAACAACTCACTCAGAATTTGCTCCAATTAGTTTTAAGTATAAGGTTTCCGCACTTGATTTTATTGAAAAGACAGTCTCTAATGTGGAATTCAAACAACAATTGAAACAAACCTTGACTTTTGTAAATCAAAAAATTGGAGATGTGGACGATGATGAGATGTTTGTGTTTGAAACTGCTCAGTCTAGAATACAAGTTCCGATGCGAGATATTTATTATTTTGCGACAGCTGCAACTCCTCATAAGGTAATGTTAATTACTAAAACAGAGCGCCTGGAGTTTTATGCTAATCTTGGAGATATTACTTCGGTGAATAAAATACTCTTTTCATGTCACCGCTCCTTTTTAGTTAATCTGGATAATATTGCCCGTATTGATAAGACGCAACTGATGATTTATTTTGAGAATGGTGATTCATGTCCGGTTTCTCGCTTGAAAATGAAGGCCCTACTTAAAAAATGGTCAGAGGTAAGAAATCATTAGTGGGAGTGACTAAATCAGACTTTTAAATTTGGCTCTATAATTTCTGTAGTGGGTAAAACCAC
>NZ_KV831738.1:0-462 GCF_001837205.1 Streptococcus sp. HMSC064D12 | reverse complement strand
AACTCATAAGATTTTCTAGTAAAATAGAATTGAATGGACTAGTTACTATAGGAAGCTATTCTCCAAGTCATGCACAGGAGTCTTACCATAGGGCTAAATCACACTGTGGGCGGAAGCGTATGCTTGAAATAGATCACAATTTAAGCAATACCGTCAAACATCTATTTCTCGATTACCAATGGTCTCCTGAAGAAATAGAAGGTCGGTTGCGATTAGAGTATGGAAAAACTGTTATTAGTTATCAAACAATCTATAGAGCCATTTACAGAGGTCATTTTGATGATAACTCACTATCTCATGGTGCTCGTGGTGTCATTCGTAAGCTCCGTCATCGTGGAAAAACACGTCATACAAAAGGTTATGTCGAAAATAGAGGGAAAATTTCTATTTCTCATACGATTCACGAAAAACCGGAAGATGCTAATAACCGAACTAGAATAGGAGATTGGGAAGCCGATACTG
>NZ_KV831737.1:0-630 GCF_001837205.1 Streptococcus sp. HMSC064D12 | reverse complement strand
GTCCGACAAAAGGTTACACAACTCCTAACTGAGAAGGTGTCATTAACGGATATTGCCAGAAGACTTCGCGTGTCAACGTCCACTGTCTATCGTAAACTCGACCAGTTTACTTTCAAGGAACACTATGACAAACTCCCAGCTATTATGTCCTGGGATGAGTTTGGGTTCAAGAAAGGGAAATTGGCTTTTGTTGCGCAGAACTATGAGACAAACAAACTCATAACCATCCTTGATAATCGTCGCCAAACCACTATACGAAACTACTTTTTGAAGTATCCATTGAAAGTCCGACAACAGGTACAGTTTATCACGATGGATATGTCGGGGACCTATATGCCACTAGCCAAAAAACTTTTTCCAAACGCCAAAATCGTTCTTGATCGTTTCCACATTATCCAGCACCTTGGTCGAGCATTTTTAAAGACAAGAATTGCTATTATGAACCAGTTTGATAAGAAGTCACTACCCTATCGAGCCTTGAAAAATCACTGGCGACTCTTTCAAAAGGACAGCCGTAAGCTATCGCTCAACTCTTTTTATTCAAAGACCTTCCGACAAACTTTAGTACCACATGAAATCATTGAGAAGACATTGGTCTTTTCAGAAGAGCTCGCTAATGCCTACAAACTT
>NZ_KV831736.1:98322-142095 GCF_001837205.1 Streptococcus sp. HMSC064D12 | reverse complement strand
CCACTAGCACAGCTAGTGGTTTTCGTAAGATAAACAAAAAACCAGCTATAGAGCTGGTTTGAATGTTTAGTATCAAAATACTTAGATTTTATCAAGAGCTAGTTTTAAATCTTCAATCAAATCATCTGCGTTTTCTAAACCAACTGAGATACGAATTTGATTTGGAGTGACACCACAAGCCAACAAATCTGCTTCTGCCAACTGTTGGTGAGTTGTTGTTGCAGGGTGAACCACCAAAGATTTTGCATCAGCAACGTTAGCTAAATCTGAGAAGATTTCAAGATTATCAATAACGGTACGTGCTTCGTCTTGTCCACCTTTCACATGGAAAGTGAAAATAGAACCTGGTCCTTTAGGGAAGTATTTTTGTGCCAAGTCATAGTAAGGACTTGATGGCAATCCAGGATAGTTCACTTTTTCAACTTTTGGATGATTTTCCAAAAAGTCTACGATTTTTTTAGCATTTTCGACGTGGCGTTCGACACGAAGTGAAAGTGTTTCAAGTCCTTGTAAAAGCAAGAAAGCATTGAAAGGTGCCAAGGCAGCCCCTGTGTCACGCAAAAGTTGTGTACGAAGGGCAGTGATAAATGCTGCTGGACCAACATCACGTGTATAGCTGATATTGTGGTAAGATGGGTCTTCGTCAACCAACTGTGGGAACTTGCCTGAAGCTTCCCAGTCAAATTTACCAGAATCGACGATAAGACCACCGATAGTTGTTCCATGTCCACCGATAAACTTAGTCGCAGAATGAACTACGATATCTACACCATGGGAGATAACATTGATGAGATATGGAGTCCCAAAAGTATTGTCAGCAACCAATGGAATCTTATGACTGTGAGCAATTTCAGCGATCTTTTCAAAATCAGGAATGTTGATAAGCGGATTACCCAAAGACTCAATCAAGACAAGTTTAGTATTATCTTTGATAGCAGATTCAATTTCTTCAGGATTGTCAACATCTACAAAAGTTGTAGTGACGCCATAGCGTGGAAGAGTTTCTTTTAAGAGATTAAATGTTCCACCGTAGAGGGTTGTCGCAGCAACAACATGATCGCCAGCATGTGCCAAACCAAGGACCGCATAGGTGATTGCAGCCATACCTGAAGCTGTAGCCAAGGCACCAACACCACCTTCGAGGGCTGCAATACGTTCTTCAAGTACTGCTACTGTTGGATTGGTAATACGTGTGTAAATATTACCCGGTTTTCTAAGGGCAAAGAGATCTTCACCTTCTTGAGCATCGTCAAAAACATATGAAGTCGTTTGGTAAATTGGAACAGCACGTGATTTTGTTTCCTTGTCAGGTGTTTGTCCAGCGTGTAATTGTAAGGTTTCAAATGAAAATTCTCGTGACATATGGGTGTCCTCCAAAACAAAAGTTGCTTTCATTCTACACCCAGAAAAGCTAGCTGTCTAATAGAAATTTTTTATCAATGTGATAGGGAAGGCTTATAAAAAGGACCTTTCGGTCCCTTTCTATTTCTTCTCAATAGGTGCTACGCTTGCCAAAACTTTTTTAAGTCCAACTTCTGGGAATTTTATCTTAAGTTCTTGTGTCTTGCCACTTCCAGTTACTTCTAGGACGGTCCCATCTCCCCACTTCTTGTGGTGAGCGATATCTCCGATTTCCCAGTCAGTAGCTGAATTCCCAGAGTTTGAAGTCTTGCCAAAAGGTAGTCCGCCAGTGGCTTTTGAAAATGGCTGAGCGCCAGTATGTCTTTGAGGTTGTGCATTTGCTTTTCTGGTCTGAAGCGCTTGTTGTAAACTCATGCCTTGACCAAATTGTGTTGGCTCTTCCTTTGTAAAACGAACACCAAATGATGAATTGGCTGGACGAGCTAGACCTTGATATTGTAATAAATCATCTGAAATTTCACGCAAGAAACGGCTAGGACGATTATAGCTAGTCTTACCGAAAAGCGTACGTGTATTAGCGTTGGTAAGGAAAAGAATCTCTTCAGCACGGGTAATACCTACGTAAGCTAAGCGACGCTCTTCTTCGAGTTCTTCTGGATCTTCTGAGGCACGAGACAAGGGGAAGACCCCCTCTTCCATACCGATAAGAAAGACAACTGGGAATTCAAGTCCTTTAGCAGCATGGAGAGTCATCAAGGTTACTTCTGCTGCTTCCATATCACCATCGTCCGTATCAGCAATCAACGCTAGATCGTTCAAGAAACGACCTAAACGATCAATACCTGTTTCATCTTCCGTACCATCGGTGTTGGTTTCATCAAAATTCTTAGTAACAGACATGAATTCTTCAATATTTTCAATGCGTGCTTGACTTTCAAGTGTTTGTTGCATAGAAAGAGCATCCAGATAACCAGACTTATCTAAAACTGTCTCTACAGCTTCAGTGATGCTTAGCCCATCTAGCTGGTCACGTAGATTCAGAATCATGTTAGCAAAATCGTAAACGCCCTGAGCTGCTTTCCCCTTGATCGGTGACAACATAATATTAGCTGATGCATCTAGGAGACTCATGTTTTGCTCATAGGCAAAGGTGCGAATCTTTTCAAGCGTACCAGGCCCAACTCCACGTTTAGGTTCATTAATCACACGTTCAAAGCTAATATTATCCGCAGGATTGGCAACTAAGTTCAAGTAAGAAATGACATCACGGATTTCTTTACGGCTATAGAACTTGGTACCACCAACCATGGTATAAGGAATATTAGACTTGAGCAAGGCTTCCTCGATAGTACGAGACTGAGCATTAGTACGATAAAGTACAGCGAAATCCTTGAAGTTCTTACCCTCTTCACGAATAATGTTATCAATAGTTGAAGCAACAAAAACAGCTTCATCACGCTCGTCATTAGCACGGTAATAAACGATTTGTTCACCGTCATCATTTTGAGTCCAAAGTTTTTTAGGACGGCGATTGCGGTTGTTCTTGATGACTTCGTTGGCCGCCTGGAGAATTTTCTTGGTTGAACGGTAGTTTTCTTCCAAGAGAACTACCTTGGCTTCAGGATAGTCCTTCTCAAAATCAAGGATATTCTGCATATCAGCCCCACGCCAACCGTAGATTGATTGGTCAGCATCACCTACGACACAGATATTCTTGAAGCGAGAAGCCAAGAGTTTTACCAACTGATATTGAGCATGGTTGGTATCTTGGTACTCATCCACGTGAATATACTGATAACGCTGCTGATAATAGGCGAGAACATCAGGATTTTTGTCAAAGAGACGCAAAGTCATCATAATTAAATCGTCAAAATCCATAGCTTCACTACGACGGAGCTCCTCTTGATAGGCCTTATAACATTTAGCAACAATTTGGGTGTACATATCACCGGCCTGGTGCTCGTAGGCCACTTCATCCAAGAGGTCATTTTTGGCGTTGGAAATCGTCCCTAAGATGGCACGTTCATTCCACTTCTTAGGATCTAGGTTAAGATTCTTGAGAATACGTTTCATCAAAGTACGTTGTTCACCAGGATCTACGATAGTAAAGTTTCGGTTGTAGCCAATATGGTCCGCTTCACGACGAAGAATTCGCACGCACATACTATGGAAGGTTGCAATCAAGGTTTCTGAAGTTGCTGGATTTAAAGCCATAGCACGTTCACGCATCTCACGAGCTGCCTTATTGGTAAAGGTAATGGCTAGGATATTCCAGGGGTTAATCATTTTCTCGTCAATGAGGTAGGCAATGCGGTGGGTAAGCACACGTGTCTTCCCAGATCCTGCACCAGCCATAATCAATAAAGGCCCCTCAGTCGTTTGGACGGCTTCGGCCTGTTTGTCATTCATACCAGTTAATAATGGGTTCATCATATTCTCCATTCTCAAAAATAAGCTCTACTATTTTATCATTTTTTGGATGAAAATGCAGATTCTATTCATAATGGATCTGAAATAACTTTAGAAGATAATTGTTTGTTTTTATTGGAAGTACTTTGCTTAAGATTGCCCATATTCCTAGCTTTAGAGGAAGACATTCTAAAGAATAATATTCGGATTTTTATAGTTTTGATGAAAATTAGTGTTGACACTGTTCGTTTTTTTCGATAAGATAGAATCACAATAAAATAAGAACCGAGTGATGTCATCAGGATGACTGGTGATTGACGGACTTCTGGAGAGATCTTGAAGCAGCCTTAGCTGTATACAAGACACCGAAGGGGCAAGGGGTAACAACCGAAACTCTCAGGTAAAAGGACAGAAAGCATCGCAAGTTTTTTAACTTGTAGTAATAGCTTTGTATTCTCAGAGGTCTGGTCAAGCCAAACCTCTTTTTTGACGTCTCGGTTAAAGGAGATTGTAAATTTATGTTAGACTTTTTTACTACCATTGATGATTTTGTCTGGGGTCCACCCCTTCTGGTCCTTCTTGTAGGAACTGGGATTTACCTTACAATTCGTCTTGGTCTTTTGCAAGTTCTTCGTCTTCCTAAAGCTTTTAAACTTATCTTTGCTGAAGATAAAGGGGAAGGTGATATTTCTAGTTTTGCAGCCCTTGCGACTGCTCTCGCAGCAACTGTTGGTACAGGTAACATTGTCGGTGTAGCTACTGCCATCAAGACTGGTGGACCAGGTGCCCTTTTCTGGATGTGGATTGCCGCTTTCTTTGGTATGGCAACCAAATATTCCGAAGGTCTTTTGGCTATTAAATTCCGTACACTTGACGACCAAGGTAATGTCTCTGGTGGTCCAATGTATTACATCACACACGGTTTTTCTGGGAAATGGCAAACAATTGCTAAACCTTTGGCCTACTTCTTTGCCTTTGCAGGTGTGCTTGTTGCATGGTTGGGGATTGGTACTTTCTCTCAAGTTAACTCAATCACCGCTTCACTTCAAAATAGCTTTGACTGGTCACCAAAAATCGTAAGTGTCATTCTTGCTCTTATCACTGCTGCTATCATTTTTGGTGGTATCCAATCTATCTCTAAAGTTTCTGAAAAGGTCGTACCATTTATGGCTGGGCTCTATATCTTAGCAGCTCTTGTGGTTATCTTTACTAACTTTAATCAACTTCTTCCAGTCCTTGGAATGGTCTTCCAATCTGCCTTTACTGGTAAAGCAGCCGTTGGTGGTTTTGCTGGTGCAACAGTCATGGTTGCTATGCGTCTTGGTATTGCGCGTGGTGTCTTCTCTAATGAGTCAGGTCTTGGATCAGCTCCTATCGCTGCAGCTGCTGCTAAGACTGAAGAACCTGTTGAACAAGGTTTGATTTCAATGACAGGTACTTTCATTGATACGATTATCATCTGTACGCTTACTGGTCTTGCTATCCTTGTAACGGGTCAATGGTCAGGTAGCCTAGAAGGTGCCCCAATGACACAAGCAGCCTTCTCTTCTGTTTTTGGTACATTTGGTGAAATTGCCTTAACACTTTCTTTGGTTCTCTTTGCCTTTACAACAATCTTGGGTTGGTCTTACTACGGTGAACGTTGTTTCGAATTCATTTTCAAATCAACGAAATTCCTTCCACTCTACCGCCTCATTTTTGTAGTCATGGTTGCCCTTGGTGGATACCTCACACTTGATGTTGTTTGGAAAATTGCGGATATCGTAAACGGTTTGATGGCATTGCCTAACTTGATTGCCCTCCTTGTTCTCTCACCAATCATCTTCAAAGAAACTAAATCATACTTTGAACGTCACAAATAAACAAAAAGAGCCTAGGCTCTTTTTTCTTGACTTTATCGGCACCAATCCTTGCTACTACTGGTCTTTTGCGTTACAATGAAATTAAATCATTTTACAACTAATTCAGAAAAAATCCAAAGGAATAACTATGTCAATTACCAAAGAATTTGATACGATTACTGCAATTTCAACACCTTTAGGTGAAGGTGCTATCGGTATCGTTCGCCTATCTGGAACCGATGCAGTTGCTATTGCTAATAAGGTTTTCAAAGGAAAAAATTTAGAAACGGTCGCTTCACATACTATCAATTACGGTCATATCGTGGAAAATGATGAAACCATTGATGAAGTCATGGTCAGTGTTATGCGTGCACCAAAGACCTTTACGCGTGAGGATGTCGTGGAAATCAACACCCATGGTGGTGTCGCTGTAACCAATGAAATCCTTCAACTCCTTATCCGTTCTGGTGCTCGTATGGCCGAACCTGGAGAATTTACTAAACGTGCCTTCTTGAATGGTCGTGTGGACTTGACCCAGGCTGAAGCTGTCATGGACTTGATTCGTGCTAAGACTGATAAGGCTATGGCCGTTGCCGTTTCTCAACTTGATGGTTCGCTCAAGCATCTCATTAACAACACTCGCCAAGAAATCCTTAACACTTTAGCTCAAGTCGAAGTGAATATTGATTATCCAGAGTATGATGATGTTGAAGAAGTTACTACAAATCTTGTCCGTGAAAAGACTCAAGAATTCCAAGCACTTCTAGAAAATCTTTTGGCTACTGCCAAACGAGGAAAAATCCTACGAGAAGGTCTTTCAACAGCAATCATTGGTCGACCAAATGTCGGAAAATCTAGTCTTCTTAACAATCTCCTACGTGAGGAGAAGGCTATCGTTACAGACATTGAGGGTACAACACGTGATGTCATTGAAGAATACGTTAATATCAAAGGCGTTCCACTTAAGTTAATTGATACCGCAGGTATCCGTGACACAGATGATGTTGTTGAAAAGATTGGTGTGGAACGTTCTAAGAAAGCTCTCGAAGAGGCTGACCTGGTTCTTCTTGTCCTTAATAGCTCGGAACCGTTAACTGAGCAAGACCGTACATTACTCGAAATCAGCCAAAATAGCAATCGTATCATTCTCCTAAATAAGACAGACCTTCCACAAGCAATCCAAATGGAAGAGCTTCCTGAAGATGTTATCCCAATTTCAGTCCTCAAGAATGAAAACATTGACAAAATTGAAGATCGTATCAATCAGCTCTTCTTTGATAATGCTGGTCTAGTGGAGAAAGATGCTACTTATCTCTCAAATGCCCGTCACATTTCACTCATTGAAAAAGCCCTCGAAAGCCTTGAAGCAGTCAATCAAGGTCTTGAATTAGGCATGCCTGTTGACCTCCTACAGGTTGATATGACACGCACTTGGGAAATTCTGGGAGAAATTACTGGTGACGCTGCCCCAGATGAACTCATTACACAACTCTTTAGCCAGTTCTGTCTAGGAAAATAAACATAACTAAATTTATGTAAAAAGATGCTCTGTCATCTTTTTATTTTTGCATCATAAATACAGAAATAAAATTATGTAAAATAAAACCTATCAATACCATCAGACGATTTACTCAAGCTTTTTAAGAAAGAAAATGCTATCATGGTACTATCCTATGATTTTGAAAGGTTTGCCATGAGTCAAGCAACTACTGATACTGATTTAAAACATTTGATAGACTTTGACGATAATCTGCTTCCATTTCGATTGACGGAAACCAAGGTTGAAAATGGGCGCCCTGATATTCTTTTTCATTGGCATCCTGAGCTTGAGATTCAATATGTTTATGAGGGGACTGCTCGTTATCATATTGATTATGACTATTTTGATAGTCAGGCTGGAGATATCTTTTTAATACGTCCGAATGGCCTTCATTCGATTCACCCCGTAGATAATCAGCCTCATCATACGGACACCCTACATTTTCATTTGGATATGTTGGGGCAGTCGCTGGTGGATCCGCTTAGTCTACGCTACCTACAGCCTTTACAGAATTCTAATTTCAAGTTTAAACAATGCCTGAGACCGTCAGACGAGGGGTATAGGGAAATCAAAGCTCTCCTCTTTGAGATTTTTAAGATGATTCGTCAGAAAGATCGTCACTATGAACTTCTTCTCAAGTCAAAACTTGAAGAATTAATCTACCTCCTCTACTTCTATCGTTTGGTAGAGCGAAAAACTTCTGATGATCATTATCGTAAGAATGAAAAGATTCGGGAAATCATTGATTACATTAACCAACATTATTCCGAAAATCTCACGATTGAAAAGTTATCAGAGCTTATGGGGTATAGTAAGACCCACTTTATGACGATTTTTAAGCAACATACAGGTACCTCTTGTACAGAATTTATCATTCAGGCAAGAGTCAATGCTGCCTGCGAGGAGCTTCGTAATAGCGTTAAACCAGTTTTGGAAATTGCTACTAATGTTGGTTTTAATAACCTATCCAATTTCAACAGCCAATTTAAACACTATTACGACCAAACACCAAGCCAGTATCGAAAAACACATAGCAACAAGAAGAAAACAAAAAAGAGTTAGCCAAATGGTTAACTCTTTTTTTATCTGCAAACTTCTTAGTTTTTCTCTTTGCCTTTGTGTTTACCACTAAGTCCAAAGAGAGTGAGCAACATACCAAGTCCGAGGAGACCTGCGTGTGAGCCCTTGTCACCTGTTGTAGGAAGGATTTCAGTTTGGGCAGAAGCTTCTGTCACTTTTTCAGTTTCTTTAAGTGCTTCGCTTCTTGTTGAAATGAAGAATACTTTTCCATTAGGCGTTGTCACTACTTTAGACACCACTGGTTTGCTAGTTTCTAAATCTTTAGTAATAGTTGATGGAGTGACTGGTTTCAATGGATTAAGTGTAGGGTCTGCTGCATTTTCTTTTTTGTTCAAGGCAGCAAAATCAGCACTTGAAATTGAAATGGTACGTGAGTTTGGATTGATAACGGCATACTTAGAAAGGTCTGCACGTGTCAAGTAATCAGCAAAGACTGTGTCCATTGAAGGACCTTCTTCACGAGGACCACCTAGCATAGTGAAGCCATCACCACCAGCAGCCAAGAAGTCGTTGGTTACAAGATAGTAAGTTTCGTTAGTGTTAAGTGGTTTATAGACACCAGTTTCTGGGTCCAAAATGTCAATTGACAAGATACGTTTTTCAGCTGGAAGAGTTGTGTCATAGTAAACACGAGCTCCTGAGACTTGAAGGAAACCACCAGATGGTTCAAGAAGAGGTTGGCCATTTTCGTCCAGAACAGTTTTACCACTTTCGTCAACTTGGAGAATAGAACCAAGAGATTTGACAAACATATCATGGATATTTTGACCTGTTACTTGAATTTGAGCAACTGAGTTACCAAATGGAAGAACGGCAATGATATCACCTTTAGTGATTGGTTTGTCTTTGGCGATTGTTTCACGAAGACCACCACCATTTGTCACGGCAAGGTTAGACTTGTGTGTGAAGGCTGATTGTCCGTAATCTAAGAGAGCATCGGCGACCACATTACCAAGGTTAGTTTCGCGAACACGAACGTCCATACGGTCACCGCTAAGTTTAACTGGGCTATTTTCAATAACGACTTTTGAGGAACCCGCCTTGTACTTAGTTTGGATATCATCAATCATAGCTTTAACTGTTGGGTTAACTTGATAATTTTTCTTAGCTTCGTCGTGTGAGATCACACCATGTGACAAGACACGGTCAGAATTATAAACGACGCGGCCAACATTGTTAAGGTAGCTACCAGTTTGGTTGTAAGTAACGTTATCGCCGTATGTCGCTGTGTGAAGAGTGTGTGAGTGACCATCAAGGACAAGAACACGTTTTCCTTTCAAAGGTGCATAATTTGAAAGAGCTTCTGCCAAAGTTGATCCACGCCATTCAACTGGAGTTGTTGTATCAATCCCCAAGTGACTAAGGACAACATAAGTCTTGTATTCCTTACCTTCGGCACGGGCATTTGATTCCACTTGGTCAACAACAGCCTTAACTTCAGTAATAGGATCAGTGAAAGAGACACCAGGGATATTACGTGGGTGTGTCTTAGTAGCTGTCTCAGGTGTAGTGACACCAATAACGACTACTTCATCTCCATCAACACCAGGTGTTTTGTCAACGATTGTAGATGGTTGGAAAAGACGGACGCCATCTACATATACGTTAGATGTGATGATTGGGAAATTGATTTGTTTGCTCAAACGACGCAATTGGTCGAGACCAAAGTCAAATTCATGGTTACCCACTGTCATGGCATCAAAACCAACAGCATTCATGACGCTTGCCATGTCTTCACCCTTAGAACTGTTTGAAATCGGAAGACCTTGGAATGAGTCCCCAGAGTCAAAGACAAGAGTTGTTCCTTTTGAACGAGAATCATTTACGATACCAGACAAAAGAGCATCACCAATAACCCCGTTACGATCATCTTCAACCATACGACCATGAACATCGTTGGTGTGAAGGACAGTTACAGTGTCGTTGCTGGCACTTGTGCTAGCATTTGTCACGACTTCTGTTGTAGGAGTTGCTGCTACAGTTGCAGTTTCACTTGCTGTAGCAGCGGGTGTTTCGCTTGTTTCAGCTGTTGAAGCAGTAACAACTGATGTTGAACTAGCTACTGGTGCTGCAGACTCGCTAGATGCAGTTGTTGCTACAGTAGATGTCGCATTGGTAGTTGCCTCTGTAGCTACTACTTCAGTGCTTGGTGCTGTTATAGTTGCATGAGTTTCTACCTCGTCAGCATGGACAGCATTGGCCAAGATGGCAGTTGAGACAAGTAGGGTTGATACGGTCGTTGCAACGACTGTTTTCTTCTTCATTCCAAAATACCTTTCTGATTTTTAAATCGTTTTTATTATACCACATTTATAAGATTAGAATTAAATAAATTTCAACATTTTATTAGATATTCAAACAATTTTTTCAAAAATCAATAGGTAGCTAAACGTTTTTCAAGATAACCTTGAAGCAGTTCAAGAGTAAAGCTCAAAGTCCAGTAAATAAGGGCGATTAGGATATACATGGACATGTAGTCATACTCACGCCCACCGATAATCTTAGCGTTTTGGAAAATGTCAGGCACTGTAATCATAGCCGCCAACGAGGAACTCTTTACCATGTCGATAATGACATTACCAAGTGGTGCTACTGCTATACGCATGGCCTGAGGTAAGATAATCCGACGGATAATAGACTTCTGCGGAAGACCAAGAGAGCGAGCGGCTTCCCACTGCCCCTTATCTACGGCAGCTATGGATGAACGAAAAATCTCTGCCATATAAGCAGCACTAACACATAAGAAACCAATAAAGGCACAAAGAAGGGCGGGCAGCTGAACACCAACGTAAGGCAGACCAAAGTAAAGAATGAAGAGCACGACCAACATAGGGACGCCACGCATGATGGAAATATAAACACGGGCAGGATACTTCAACCAAGGTTTTTGCGACATCCGCATAAAGGCAAGGATGATGGCAAATACATTCCCCACCATAAAGCTTAAAAGGGAGATCCCCAATGTATAGGGCAAACCTGATAGAACATAGGGAATGCTTTTTAGAATCAGTGAAAAATCAATAATCATAAGTCTATCTTTCTAAACATTTCTTTAGCAAATAAGCGATCCAATTGGATCGCTCATATTATTCAACATCAGAGATATCAATCTCAGTGTAGTCAACTTTGGTTTTCTTTGTAACGTCTTGACCAGCAAAGAACTTCTCTGAAATCTTGGTAAGGGTACCATCTTTCTTCATGTCTTTGATAGCTTTATTAACTTTTTCTTGAAGGGTTTTATTCTTCAATGAGAAAGTAAAGCTTGTTGAGTAAGGGTTACTGTAGATGCCGTCGTTGATCTTAACAGGGTACTTATCTTTGATAGCAGCTACTGCCATCTTTTGCAAGTAGTAATCGTTGACGATAACGTCTGTACGACCATTTACCAAGTCTTGCATATAAACGTCATTGGTAACATTGTCATATACGACGAGTTCAGCACCCATTTTTTTGGCAATCTTCATGTACTTGGTACTTGCAGCACCGGCTGCTTTCTTGCCTTTGAGGTCCTTCCATGAAGAAATTCCTGAATTATCTGATTCACGAACTACCATAGAAGTGAATGAATACTTGTATGGTTCAGAGCGCAAGAATTTTTTAACGTTCTTGTTGTCATCTTCGAGTGAGTAGTTAGCGATATCTACTTGACCACTATTTACAGCGGTAAGCATGCCATCCACGCCCATCTCCGTGAAGTCAATTTTCAACTTAAGGCGTTTTCCAACTTCTTTGAGAATCTCAACGTCATAACCAGTCAGATTATTCTTATCATCGTGGTAGGTTTGTGGGTAAAGTGTTCCAGCAGTCGCAACCTTGATGCTCCCACGTTTCTCAATCTTTTCCCAGTTCTTCTCACCTGTACTCTGTGACGAGCAGGCAACCAAAAAGACCGCAGCCAAAATTAGGCTAAATACGGCGAAAAATCTCTTTTTCATCTATGTGTGTCTCCTTAAAAAATGAAGTTAAGTTAAAAACTTATAATCTTAGCCTACACTATTTGAAAGGGTTTCACAAAATATTGAACCGGAAATGAGAATGTCTAGCTAAAAAACGAACGTTCTTCCATTTGTTGGGCCAAGTGTAACAAGAGGTCCTCCCTTCCCTTGGCAGCTGTCAGTTGAACACCGAGTGAGAGCCCCTGCTCATCACGATAGACAGGTAAAGAAATCGATGGTTGTCCCGTCAGGTTAGCTTGTTGAGTAAAAGGTGTCCAGTCTAAGCTGTCCGCAAACATTTCCCAAATAAGTTCCTGTTGCTTTGGCCAGTCAAAATCAGCCATATGTTTGAGTTGATTTTGTAAGTTTTCAGAGAGGGCAAACTGTCCATGCTTAGGCGCCACATCCGCAACTGTTGGTGTCAGAAGAATATCGTAAGACTCATGAAAATTCGCCATCTGATGGCTATACTGATCCCACTGGGCTAGAATTTTAGAGTAAATTTTTGCAGGAATCTTTTGCCCAGATTGGAAAATAGCCCAAGTCATCAACTCCATATCTTCAAGCGTCATCTGACGTCCCAAACCAGCCTCTATACCATCAAACATGGCAGCCGTCTCGACACTATTCATAATGTAGTAAGACTGCATGGCTTCAATCCCATTTAAGGGCTGGTCGCTCATTTCATGCACATGATGTCCGAGACTCTCTAATGCTCTAGCAGCCTTTTTTGTCGCTGCAATAGCAGATTTTGACACCTTACCACCAATAGGAGAAACAGTCGAAAAAGCAATCTTCAAAGGTCTAACTGCTTCTTCTAAAGACACTTTGCTAAGCTTCGGTAAGATAAAAGGACTTTCCATCTGACACGTCTGCATGTGATAGAGCAAGCGTTTTGTATCGCGCACAGTCTTAGTCAAAGCAAACTGAACAGAGGCTCCCTGCCAGCCACGGAAAGAACTAGGACCAACAGGAATCCGTCCTCTTGTAGGCTTAAGCCCGATAAGTCCGTTAAAGGAGGCTGGAATACGGATAGAGCCTCCACCGTCACTAGCTGGGGCCAAGGGAGAAATGCCAGAACTCACAAGAGCTGCCGCACCACCACTTGAGCCACCAGCATTACGCGTGACATCATCAGGCAGGTTAACAGGACCATGAATCTGAGCATCACTGATATTTTTGAAGCCAAACTCAGGAGTGCTAGAACGCCCTAAAATAATAAAGCCCAGTTCCTCAAGTTTCTTTACATAATTATCCGTTTCCGTTGCACGATAACTTGTAAATAGGCGAGAACCCGCGGTTGACGGCTCACCAGCTTGCTCTTGACCCAAATCCTTTAGGAAAATCGGGATTCCAGCAAAAGGTTTCTCTGAAAAGTCTCTAGTTTCTGCTTCTTCTATAGCTTTCTCGTAGCGTTGACTAACGATAGCATTTATCTTAGGATTCGTTCTCTCCGCTTCACGAATGGTAGCCTCCACTAGTTCTCGGGGACTGACCGTCTTATTTTGCACGGCTTCTGTCATTGCCGTTGCATCTGACCACTCATTAATTGACATCTTATACTCTCCCTGCTTATCTTTTCCTAAATTATACTAAAAAAAGCGAAACGCCTAAAACGTTCCGCCTTAAATCTTGATAATTAGTCTTGCCAAGTCTCTTGATTTTCTTTGAATTTCTTCAAAAGTTGAAGTCCATCTGCTGTGATGTAGCCTTGTACTTTAGCGACTTTAATCAACTCAGTGTAGTTTGAAAGAGTAACCAATTTCACACCAGCATCCGCAAAGTTTTTCTCAGCTTTTGGCAATTCGTAAGTGAAGATAGCCACAACACCGATAACATCAGCCCCTTCACGCTCTGCAGCTGCTACAGCATCAAGTACTGAACCACCAGTTGAAATCAAGTCTTCAACAACAACCATTTTTTCGCCTTTAACCACACGACCTTCGATTTGGTTACCAGCACCGTGATCTTTTGGTTTGCTACGGATGTAGGCAAATGGAAGGTTCATCTTGTCAGCGATAATCGCACCGTGAGGAATACCCGCAGTTGCAGTACCTGCAATCACTTCTACTTCGGGGAATTCTTCCTTAATCTTTTCCACAAAACCATTTTCAATAAGGGTACGAGTTTCTGGATAAGACAAAGTAATACGGTTGTCTGTGTAGATTGGTGATTTGATTCCTGATGCCCATGTAAATGGTTCTTCAGGTTTAAGGTAAACAGCCTTGATATCGAGCAAGTCAGATGCGATTTGTGATGCTAATGTCATAATTATTATCCTCCGTAAAGCGTTTTCTACTCTTTATTATAACCTAATTCAATCTATTTTCCTATGAAATAAGGTCTTTTTGAAAATTTATTGACCGTTCCATTGGGCCTTGATGTCGTGATAAGCAGCTACTGGATCGTCAGCTTGTGTAATTGGACGACCTACAACAATGTAATCTGAACCAATTTGACGGGCATCGGCAGGTGTCATGACACGTTTTTGGTCACCAACTGCTGCTCCTGCTGGACGGATACCAGGTGTCAAACAAACGAAATCTTTATTTGTTGCTTCTTTGATTTTCGCTACTTCGTGTGCTGAGCAGACAACACCATCAAGACCTGCTTCAGCAGTCTTCTTTGCATAATGAACCACTGATTCTTGAAGTGTGGTTTGGATATTTTGAAAATCACGCATCTGCTCTTCAGAGGTAGAGGTCAACTGTGTTACAGCAATCAAGATTGGACCATCTCCCAAGCCTTCACGCGCAGCCTTCATCATTTCCACACCACCAGCCGCATGCACATTAGTCATATCAACGCCAAGGTTAGACAAGACACGCATAGCTGATTTCACAGTATTTGGAATATCGTGGAGCTTAAGGTCAAGGAAAACACTATGGCCAAGCTCTTTAACGTAGCGCACAATCTCAGGCCCAGCTGCATAGTAAAGTTCCATACCAATCTTCACATAGAGCTTTTCACCAGCGGGAAACTTAGCAAGGAAAGCCTTCACATCCTCAAAAGTAGGGAAATCAAGGGCAATAACAGGACGATTTTCTCTCATTTCTTATATCCTTTCACACAAAAAACCTCCGCCAGTCAGCGAAGGTTGCACGAAAATAGGGCAGTCCCTACCCTTTAGTGATGCCGTAGCATCTCAGTACACCTTTCTCGCCTCTCTGGACTCGATTAAAGGTTCAGTTCAATTTGTTCTATTATAGCGCTTTTATAAGGGAATGTCAAAGGGAGATGAAAGTAATTATTCCTTTGTTGAACTCCTTAACAATGCTATTTTTATTCTATTTCCCCAACAAGTCTGTTCGAACTTCCTCACGTAAGTCTTCAAGTGTTGTGATGCCGTACTTGTCCATGACTTCAGGGAGTCGGTCGATGATTTTAGGGCAGGCATATGGATCTGCGAAGTTGGCTGTTCCGACACCGATGGCTGAGGCACCAGCGATGAACATTTCGATAGCCGCTTCGGCACTGTCAACGCCACCCATACCGATGATTGGAAGGTCTGAAGCTAGAGCAACTTGGCGGATAAGTTTAAGGGCTACTGGAAATACGGCTGGCCCCGACATGCCACCTTGACCGTTGGCAATGATAGGTTTGCGAGTAGCCAAGTCATAGCGTGTTCCGACCAAGGTGTTAATCATGGTGAAACCAGTCGCACCGGCATCTTCGACTGCCTTGGCGACACTTGTGATATCAGCCACGCTCGGTGTCAGTTTGACATAGACGGGCACATCAGAGTGAGAGACGCTGGCTTTTACTGCCGCATAGGCAAGCTCTGGAACTTGTCCAATGAGAAGGCCGTTATTACCATGGTCTACGTTTGGACAGGAAATATTGAGCTCGATAGCCTTGACGTTGCTAGCTTTGGAAATCTTGTGAGAAACTTCCGCATATTCTTCGTTTGAAAATCCAGCCACATTGGCAATGATTGGAAGCTCTGGATAATGCTCTTGCAACCAAGGGAGTTTTTCAGACAAGACAGCATCAACACCTGGATTTTGCAAGCCAATGGCATTAAGCATGCCTGATGGTGTCTCAGCCACACGGGGTGTTGGATTCCCAAAACGAGGGTTGGCGGTCGTAGCCTTAATCATGATAGAACCTAGTTTGTCCAAATTATAATACTTGGCATACTCTTGACCAAAACCAAAGCAACCTGAGGCGGGGATAATAGGATTTTTCAAGTCGAGCCCTGGAAGGCTAATAGCTAAACGATTTTCTGATTTAATCTCTGACATGGTAACCTCCTAGACGATGACTTTTCCAGTAGGGAAGACTGGCCCTTCTTTGCAAACACGAAGATTTTTGGCGTCCGACTCTCCTTTAACGTGAACCACACAGGCATAGCAAGCTCCCATACCACAAGCCATACGAGCTTCCATAGAAACATAGGCATGAGGATGATTTTCAAACTTGCTATCGACATATTTAAGCATGCCCGGAGCTCCGCAACTGTATACGGCATCTGGTGTCCAGTCGAAACCATCAATAACTGTTGAAACGTAACCCTTGATACCATATGAACCGTCATCGGTCGTCACATAGACATCTCCACAAGCTCTGAGCTTGTCCTCCAAGATGACGGCATCCTTATTGGCAAAACCAATCACCGATACAACTTCCACACCTTTAGCCTTCAACTGCTTAGCTGTCTCAACCAAAGGCGGCACACCGATACCACCACCAACTAGGAGGGCTTTCTGCCCAGCCTCAATGACGGAAATATCAAAACCATTTCCCTGAGGGCCCATGGTATCGATGGCTTGCCCAGCTACCATCTTAGACAGAATAGCTGTTCCCTCGCGTTCCACTCGATAGACAATGGTTGCCTCTTTCTTGTCGTAGTCAATCTCTGAAATGGAAATCGGACGACGAAGGAGCTTACTTGGGTCTGGTACCTTGAGATGAACGAACTGTCCAACCTGCATATCCGCAACCATCTCTCCCTTAAGCACCATCTCGAAAATACGAGGTGCAATCTCACGCTGACTCACAATGGTTAAATCTTCAACTAATATCATGACAACCCTTTCTAAACTGCAAAATGTCATCAAAAAAACCTCGCCACATGGCAAGGTCGCACAAAAAATCACAGGAGAACCCTGTTTTTTCACCTGTCCGACCTTTCAAGCCTCTCTGGACTCATTTAAAGGTTATTTTGTGATTATTATAACCGTTTTCAAGACGGATGTCAAAGGAGAAAAGAAAAAACCAAAGCTTAAAAAACTAAGCTAAGGTCTCTCCAGCCTATAACTAGGCCCTCTGTTTGATACGTTCTCAATCATCTCATAGAGTAACATAAATTGTCAATATTCCTAACAATAGGTGTTAAGAATATTGGATAACAGTCTTAAAATAAGATTATTGGAACAATCTGTCGTAAACCATAGTATGAGCCAACTGTTGACCATCGCCACCCAACAAATCAACCAAGGCGTAGGCAAAGGCTAGGGCTGTTCCGGCACCACGGCTAGTGACAATATTGCCATCAACAACCACCAAGTCAGTTTGATGCTCGCCAGATGCAATTTGGTCCTCAACACCTGGGAAACATGTGAATTTACGCCCTTCGAGCAAGCCAGCACGTTCGAGAACAATTGGTGCTGCACAAATGGCAACAACATATTTTCCAGCTTTTGCAGCCTCTTGAAGAGAGGCAATCAAGTCCTGATTGTCGCGTAGATTAGTTGAGCCAGGCATACCTCCAGGAAGAACCACCAAGTCGTAATCCGCAAAATTACCATCAAATACACCATCCATAGCGACTTGAATCCCATGTGAGCCAGTTACTGACGCACTTTCAAGTCCTAGCATGTTACAGTCAAATCCTGCTCGGCGGAAGACATCCACTGGGCTCAAGGCCTCGATTTCTTCAAAACCTTCCGCAAATACTACTGCTACTTTTGTCATGATATACCTCCAATTGACTTATCACAAGATTCTATTACGCCTTAAATTATAGCAGTTTTAGAAGCAGGAAACAAACCATAAAAATGGCTCTTGAGCATGAAAAAAAGACAGCACAAGGACTGTCTTTGTCATCTTATCTAAACAAACTTGCTAGGATCCACAAGAGATAAATATGAGCTGGGTAGAAAATATAGAAGAAATTCTTGTTACCACTACCACGCTTACCATTATAAAAATACATAGGAATCGCAGCAAAAATCATCATCCATTGCACACCCGTCGGATCAAAGAGATGGGCAATCACTGAAATAACAGCTAAGACAATGATTTGAGCCATGCGATTGGTACGGAAAATATAGAATAGTAAACCAAGAATAACCATCACAAAGCCACCCTCAACCATGATAACACTTGGTACCAGAGACAAGAGAAAAGCCACACTATGAGCCACAAATGGATTTCCGTTAGGCGTTTCAAAAATCCCCCCTAGTACAGCAACTGGAATTGCTGAAAGGATTGGCAAGAGAAAGACACCCATCCCCTGAATCAATTCCCTATAAGACTTGTCACGAAGTCCCTTAAACAACAAATCCCAAGAGTAAATAAAAATCCCGGTGATAAAGAAGGTTGAAAAGGCATTGTTGGTTAAACCGATACTACCATTATGAAAAATACTACCAATGATGGCGTTGCCAATGATCATAAACCAACTCATGTAAAGCAGACGCCTGAGAAAAGCCATACGATCGTGTGTGTAGTGAAAACTATCAGCAGCAAGAAAGAGGAAAATTGGGAAAGACAGACGTCCCAACATCGTCAACCATATAGGTGCCCCCATACTCCCGAACATCTGATAGATTTGGTCCAAAAACATAAGTGCAACAGCCAGGTATTTCAAATTAGTCGCATTGCATATCTTTTTAATATCGTTCATTTAATGCTCCTTTAATTTTCAGCATATTAAATGATACCACAAGTCAGATATAAATTCAAAGGTATTCATGATAATCTAAGACATAACTTTTAACTGTTTTAGCGTAACAATTTTTGTAATAAAGAATGGTCCATAATAATAACAAACTCAATTCCGACTACCCATCCAAAGCATTTTTACTCTCTTTGTGCTATAATAGTTAGGCAATATTTACGTTCATAACGTATGCAAATTATTTAAAAATAACTAACAAAGTTCATAAACTCTTCAAGTTTTTGAAATAACTTTTTTGCGAGCAGAGCGAGCAATTAACCGAGACTTTCCGCCGTGTTAAAAGCGCCTGAAACTAAAAGGTTTCAGGCGCTCGGAATTTTTGAGAGTAAAACAGTTCGGGGAACTGTTTTAGCCTGAGCCTAAAAATGAAAAAGCGAAGGGGCTCAAAAACAATTGAACACGGGCTGCGGATTGTGTCAAAAAGACAAGTTCTCCTAGAATCTAAAGATTCTGCGTCAAACTTTCTTTTTTGACTATATCCGCAGACGCCCTTTGTATCTTTATTAGTCATGGAACTTTGTAAAAGTTCGCTGACGTCCGCCAACACCTAAGGAAAGTTTCACAGAAAATTTTATTTTTTAAATAAAACAATTATTATCACTAACAAGAAAGGAAGTACATCATGTCTTTTGACGGCTTTTTTCTTCATCATATGACGGCTGAGTTGCGTGAGCAGGTTCTCTACGGACGTATTCAGAAGGTTAATCAGCCTTTTGAGCGTGAGTTGGTCTTGACCATTCGTAACAATCGTCAGAATTACAAGCTTCTGCTTTCAGCTCACCCTGTTTTTGGACGTATTCAAACGACCAAGGCTGACTTGCCAAATCCACAGAATCCAAACACCTATACCATGATTATGCGGAAATACCTTCAGGGAGCGGTTATCGAGGATATCCAGCAACTGGAAAATGACCGTGTCCTTGTGATTTCCGTCTCTAATAAAAATGAAATCGGTGATAGCGTTAAGGTTACTCTTGTTATGGAAATCATGGGGAAACACTCCAACATTATCCTGATTGACAAGAACGAGAGCAAAATCATTGAGTCTATCAAGCATGTTGGTTTCTCACAAAATAGTTACCGTACTATTCTGCCTGGGTCTACCTATATTGCTCCTCCTAAGACGGACGCCAAGAATCCTTTCGACATTCCAGACGAAAAACTCTTTGAGATCCTACAGACTGAGGATTTGTCAGCTAGAAACCTTCAAAAACTTTTCCAAGGTTTGGGGCGTGACACGGCCAATGAATTATCAGCCTTACTTGAGACTGATAAGCTCAAGAATTTCCGTGCCTTCTTCAATCGTGAAGTAGAGCCAAACTTAACGGCTAAGGCATTTTCAGCTGTAAGATTCTCTGATAGTCAGGACCAACCTGAGTTTGAAACCTTGTCAGCCCTTTTAGACTACTACTACTTGGACAAGGCGGCGCGTGACCGTGTGGCTCAACAGGCTAGTGATTTGATTCACCGCGTGCAAAATGAACTGGAAAAAAACAAGAAAAAGCTTGTTAAACAGGAAAAAGAGCTTGCGGCGACCGAAAATGCTGAGGAGTTCCGTCAAAAAGGGGAACTTTTGACCACCTATCTTAGCATGGTACCAAATGACAAGGATAGTGTCGAGCTAGACAACTACTACACTGGTGAAAAGATTACGATTCCTCTAAATGTGGCTCTAACGCCTAACCAAAATGCTCAGCGTTACTTCAAGAAATACCAGAAACTCAAGGAAGCTGTTAAGCACTTAACTGGTTTGATTGAGGAAACCAAGCAAACCATTGACTATTTGGAGAGTGTCGAGTTCAGTCTTTCTCAAGCCAACATGGATGAAATCGAGGATATTCGTGAGGAGCTTGTTCAGGCTGGCTTTATGAAGCGTCGTTCAACTGACAAGCGCCACAAACGTAAGAAACCTGAACAGTATCTAGCTTCTGATGGTAAGACCATTATCATGGTTGGTCGTAACAACCTGCAAAATGAGGAGTTGACCTTCAAGATGGCTAAAAAGGGTGAGCTATGGTTCCACGCCAAGGATATTCCAGGGAGTCACGTGGTTATCAAGGACAATCTTAACCCTACTGATGAGGTCAAAACAGATGCAGCTGAATTGGCAGCCTACTACTCTAAGGCACGTCTGTCAAACTTGGTTCAAGTCGATATGATTGATGTTAAGAAACTCAACAAACCAACAGCCGGTAAGCCTGGATTTGTAACTTATACGGGACAAAAGACCTTACGTGTCACACCGACTGAAGAAAAAATTGATAGTATGCGGATGAAGTAATCTACTTTATAAAATCAAACTCTCTTGTTTAAAAAACGAGAGAGTTTTTCTATGTCTTCATTAGAGCAATTTCTTTCGTTGATGAATGAGATTTTCTTCTGATTTTCATTACATTTTTCCGACGACTGTGCTAAACTATAAGGGTAATTACCTATATTAAAGGAGACTTTCAGCATGAAGGCTCTTATGTCATATACGAGTTCTGTTTTAGAATGGTTAGGGCGCTATGTGGGGCTCTTAGTCTTTGGACTATTATTTGTGACTGCTTTGTTCATTCGCACGACCATGATGACGGGGTACTTTGAGTGGGCAGAGATTAGTAGCGTTCCTTGGTACGTTTATGTTTCAGGTGGGGTCATCCTGCTTTTGACCCTTCTCTGGCCCAAGATTTTAAAGGAACTGACAACAAAGCAGATTTTCATCTTTTTTTCCATTTGTTTTGTGAGTTTTGGCCTACTGTTGATTTTTCTGACCAGTTTTGCTGGTCGAGACGATGCAGGTACTGTCTTTAAGGGGGCGGTTCAGTTCAATGCTGGCGACTTCTCCTTAATAAAACCAGGAGCCTACTTCTTCCGCTATCCTCATCAGTTGGGATTGCTTAGTTTTGAACGCTTGGTTCTCTATCTGATTCCTTTACCAGTCATCTCAGTTTTCTATGTATTGAATCTTGGCATGGTCATTGGTATGAACTATGCTACTTGGAAAATCACAGATGAACTGTTTACTAGGCCTTTAGTTAGTCGTTTGGCTGTCATCATGAGTTTCGGTTTCTTACCTCTAGTCTTTAACATTATGTTTGCCTATGGGCTTATGTATGGCTTGTTCTTTTCTAGTTTTGCTATTCTCTTCTTTCTACGTTACTTAAGACGTGGTAAGGCTAGGAATGCGATTCTTTCTGTGGTCATACTATCTTTGGCCTACTGGGTAAGGAGCAATAATATCATTCTCATTATTGCGCTATCTGGTATTCTAATACTCATGGCTCTGAGAGAAAAACGTTACCTCTATTTGCTTTTAGTTTTGGCTTTCTTTGCCTTTCCTATGAGTTTGCATAAGGCGACGACCAGTTACTACGAGATTACCACCCATCAAAAAATTCCTGGAACGCCACAGATTGCTTGGCTGGCCATGGGCTTACAGGACAAACCCGATTCTAAACGCATGCCAGGATGGTATACCGGCTATGTCCGTGACATTTACGCCAAGAAAAAGGGCAATATCGAAAAGATTGAAAAAAGTGCCAATCACCTTTTTGATAAGCGTGTTCAATATCTCCTAGCACATCCCGATGAAGCCAGTTGGTTTTTCAGCACCAAGTTTATCAGTTCTTGGACAGAGGGAAGCTTCCAGTCCATATGGAATGGCCCAAGTAAAGACAAGTTTCAGCCTTTGTGGAATAGGTTTGCGACTTCCATCTATCACGACGGGACCTTGCATCTCTTTTTCGTAACCTATATGCAAGGCTATCTCCTAGTCCTATATCTTGGTGGTGTGTTCTACTACGCTTTCACTTATAAACGAATGGGAAACGGGGCAACGTTGGGACTTTATGCCTTTCTCTATCTCTTTGGGGGTATCCTCTTCCACCTCATATCTGAGACTAAAAGTCAGTACACTTTACCTTATATTTACTTACAAATTCCAATGATTGCGGCGGGCTACAACCATATGACACAAATACTTAGCCGCTATCTTAAAAATAGGCGAAAGTCATCTTAGGATGGCTTTTTGTCATTGTTTCACAATTACAATCTTGCTATAATAAGTCTATGAAAAATTCGTCAGTTGATCTTTTACGAGGCCCCATTTTGCGGTCTCTTTTAATCTTTGCTCTACCAATTCTGATATCCAATATTTTCCAGCAACTCTATAATACTGCGGATGTCATGATTGTGGGACGCTTTTTAGGTCCAGATGCCTTGGCTGCTGTAGGGGCTTCTTCTGCTATTTTTGACTTGGTTATCGGCTTTGCCTTAGGTGTTGGAAATGGTATGGGAGTTGTTATCGCACGTTATTATGGTGCCCAAGACTTTAGGAAACTTCGTCAGTCCGTTGCGGCCACAGTTGTCATCGGTCTGGTCTTAAGTGCCTTGGTTATGATTCTAGGACATTTTGGGCTTTATCCTTTGCTAAAATTTTTAGGAACACCTGCTTCTATCATCGGGCAGTCCTACCAGTATATTTCTATGATTGTCTCCTGTGTTGGGGTTACTTTGGGTTATAATCTTTGTGCAGGTCTCCTCAGAGCGGTTGGTGATAGTCTGACAGCCCTCTATTTTCTGATTTTTTCAGCTATAGTCAATATCGTTTTAGACCTTTTCTTTATTACCCAACTCCATCTTGGTGTTCAATCAGCAGGCTTAGCAACTATTATTTCTCAAGGACTTTCGGCAATTCTCTGTCTTTACTATATTAAGAAAAAAGTGACCTTCCTTCTACCAAGTAAGTCAGACTTTGTCCTTGATTCAAGTCTTTATTTGGATCTTTTTGGACAAGGCATGGCCATGGGACTCATGAATTCCATTGTTTCTATTGGGACTGTAACCTTACAGTATGCCATTAACGGCTTTGGCCCTCTCATCATTAGCGCTCAAGTGGCGGCAAGACGGATTATGTCCTTCGCCGTTCTCCCTTTGACTTCACTTGCTGCTGGGGTGACGACCTTCACCTCTCAGAACTTCGGGGCCAAACAGTTTAAACGCATAGTAGCTGGGTTAAAGCAATCTTGTCTCGTTTCTATAACTTGGTCTGTCATTGCTTGTGTCCTCCTCTATGTAGCTAGCGCCTTCTTAGCTGGTTTTATCTCTGGTTCAAATAATGCTGTGATTATTGATAATGCTAGTCGCTACCTCCGTATCAGTTCTCTCTTTTATCCTATTTTAGGAATGCTCTTCATCTTTAGAAATAGCCTGCAAGGTCTTGGTAAGAAACTGACACCTTTAACCTCAAGTTTTATTGAGCTTTTTGGAAAAATTCTCTTTGTTCTTTTGGTTATTCCTTCTATGCGCTACCTTGGCGTTATCCTATGCGAGCCCTTGATTTGGATTCCCATGACCATTCAGCTCTATTTTGCCTTGAGAAAACATATTAAACGTTTGTTTGTCACTTAAACTTACTTTGAACATAGAAAAACGACCCTACCGGTCGTTTTTAGTTTAATTTAATCCCCATTCATCAGAAATCTATTTCATAATAGCTTCTTGGGAGACAATCCCAAAGCCCAGCATGTAGGTTGAGTAGTCAGCATAGATGACCTTGTTATTTTGAACAGCCTTTAAGCTAGTCCAGACAGGGGTATTCTTAAGTTTATTATCTAGGAGTTCTTGAGAATCTGCTTGAACAATCAGGAGATCCGGATTAATGTCTTTTAGTTTATCTGGATCGATAACTTGTAACATATCATCTGGATTGAAGGTTTCCGCTCGATTGAAATGATAAGTATCATAGAGATAACCAAAATGCCCGTAAGCATAATAACGGATGTCATTGTCAGTCACGCGCAGATACATCAGTTTCTGGTTGCCAAACTTGGCTTTGACATTCTCCGCGAAAACGGCCTCCCTAGCATCCAATCTATCGAGATCCTTCTTCATCTCATCACGTTTATCAAAGATTTCTGCCACCTTAAGAGAGGTTTCATGATAGTCCCAATTTTCATCGGTGTTGATTTGGTAGCCAACAGTCGGTGCAATTTCAGACAGCTCATCATAGAGGTCTTCCTGCTCGCCTGTCATAAGGATTAAATCAGGTTTTAACTCAGCAATCTTATCCAAATCTGGATTACCCTGCCAACCAACTGAAACCACTTTGGCATCCTTGTATTGTTTCTTAAAGAGGGTTGAAAATTCTTGACTATCAGCTTGACCAGTTGTCGCCCCTACTGGAGTGATATCTAGAGGATCCAAGATTTCACCATAGAGGTTGTCGAGGATAACGATACGTTTTGGAGCTTTTTTCAACTCTGTCGTACCAAAATCATGGACAATTGTCTTCTCCTTAAAAGTCTGACTTGTTTTATTTGACTCTGCATTATGTCCAGACGTCATGTCTGGCAAGTAATACAGTAAAAGACCAGAAATGATGGCCAGAATAGCTAATAAATAAAGAAGATTTATTTTTTTCATGGCAACTCCTCGATAAGATCGGATTAAATCGTTACTTTAAAGTTATCTTAAAACTTCTTTAATGTCAATCTATGACTAAGATTTTTTGGAAGGAATTGAGTGTTTTTGATTCCTAAAATGTATTAACGGAAAATAACTATAACCTTTGAGCAAAAAAACATCTATTATTTTTTAAGAAGGCATCATGTAAACCCTCAAAAAAGTCAGATTATATCATCATCTTTGAATGTTTAAAATCTAAGTAGAAAGTCTCTTTTTGAAGTCTTACTTTTTGTAAGTTACAACATATTTTATCGGGTATTTCAAGGGTTAGTGACTGACAAATGATTTTCTCTCGTCTGAAATGGTATTTACTAGATAAACGATACGAATCTAAACCTCCCTAATTAGTACTTTTTCGGTGAGATATGTGTTAAAATACACTGAAAACTCATTTAAAAATAACTTAAAAAAGCCTTAAATAAGATTGACAACCTTTTCAAAAGAAGCTAGTATATCATTTTTATATTCATAAAAAGGGGAATTATTATGGAAAAACAGATTCGTTTTCGTAAGCAATCGCTTATCTTGTCTTCTGTAGCTCTAGCTACTATCTTTGCAGGGACTGCTGTATCAGCCGATGAAACAGCAACAACAACGCCAGCAACTCCTGCCACGACGACTGAGGCAGCACCTCAATCAACAACAGCTCAAACACCTATTGCCAAAGCAACTGAAGAGATTAAAGCTAAGGCCAATACGCCGGTAATCCCAGTAGAAAATGCAAAAGTGGGAGATGTTGTAGGCATCGATGTTAATGCTACAGAGCCAACGGTAACAGCAAAAGAAAGCACTGATGGATCTGAGGCTATCGCAACAGCATCTGCGACAGCAACCGTTAAAACAACAACGCTTGCTGACAAGAACACACCTGTTGGTAAGTCAGAGCCTGTCAAATCAAGTGAGACAGCAACATCAACTGAAGAAACAAATGAATATGTCGCAACAACGACTGAAACGGTCAATAAAACGACTGTTGTTGAGGTTGTTAAAGAGGCTGATGTGGTGAATCGCCAAGAAGTCAAGGGAACTACTGACATCGTCTTTATTGTCGATAAATCTGGTTCAATGGATAGCCATATCACTGACGTAGCTAATAACATTGAAAAATTTGTGCGTGATTTGGAATCTAAAAATGTGCAAGCACGTCTTGGTTTGGTTGACTATGAATCAAGTAAAAATACAACTTATCATGATTTCGGAGGTTCTAAATTCACCACGGATACGAACGCTTTTATTGGTAAATTAAAAGCAATCCGTACTACTGGTTCAGACGAGGAAGCAACAACAGCATTATCACATATTGCAACTTCACCTGATTATACTTGGGGAACTGGTAAGAACAATCGTCGCTTCGCCTTCTTGGTCACTGACGAAGATATCGACCTTACTCCAAAAACGCCAACTAAAGATGCTACACTAAAAGCCCTCCAAGATGCTGGGATTTCTTTGACCGTAGTTGGTAAGAAATATGATGAAAAAGACTTTGACCCATTGGTAAAAGGTACGAATGGTCTCTACCTCGATATCGATAAAGATTTCGCCGATCTTTTGAACAAACAATTCTCAAACTACGTTATTGAAACTGTTCAAGAAGGACGTGTTTATCGTATTCAAACAGATACTTACGAAGTGATTGCTACGACTCACTTGGTTACTAAAGCAACTAGCCAGCCTAAAACTGCGCAACCAGCAACTCCAACTGTACCAGGAAATGTATACTACTTTGAGGGTACGGTCTACGAGGCACCAACACCATTGCAACCAACACATAAAGAACTTCCAGAAACAGGTTCTAGCCAATCTGCTGCTCTAGTTTCACTTGGTCTTATCAGTGCGGCACTTGGCCTAGGCATGGCAGTCAAACCAAAACGTAACTAACTCCTCGTTTGAGTTAAACACTTAATTATTGTACCCCGTGATTTGCACCCCAAAAGCTTAATTTTGGGGTGTTTTTGGAATGGTAGGATGATATTTTATACGCCTAGCTATTTTAATCTGATTATTTCCCACCTATCATGATATAATAAACCAACGACACTATATTGGAGAACTCTATGACACTCACATACATTTTTTTCGACCTTGATGGTACTCTCGTTGATAGTTCTGAGGGGATCCACAATGGTTTTGTTCAAACCTTTGAAAGACTAGGCCTTCCTGTTCCTAGTGATCAGAAAATTCGCACCTTTATGGGACCACCTCTCGAGGTAACCTTTAAAGAAGAGATTAGTGAAGAAGGTGCTGCCCAAGCCGTAAAAATTTATCGTGACTATTATGAGACTAAAGGACAATTGGAGGCTCACCTCTATGATGGCATAAAAGAAATCCTTCAACAACTTAGTCAAGATCCTAGCAAGAAAATCTTTATCACAACTTCAAAAAATGAGCCTATAGCCCTAGAAATGTGCAAACACCTTGGAATTACTGAATATTTTGATGGCATTTATGGATCTACTCCTACTGCCTTTCATAAGGCTGATGTCTTGCAGCGTGCCATTACTGAAAATCAGGCACCTAAAGACCAGTCTGTCATTGTTGGTGATACCAAGTTTGACTTGATCGGTGGAAAAACGGTTGGCATCAAAACAATAGCAGTGACCTGGGGATTTGGGAAAAACGAAACTCTTTTGGCAGAAAATCCTGATTTTATAGCTGATACCACCCAAGAACTTCGTGATATATTGAAATAAAGCTTATAAAACGAATAGAGCAAGATTCTTTAATCATGCTCTTTTTTCTATTGAATTAGGATTACATCTGGACAATGATATCCAGACAAAGCTCCAAAGCCTTATCAAAAGCCTCTGAGCCCCAATCTCGTTGATCGTAATTGTCAATATCCGCAAGGGAATCTGCCGTAAAGAGAAGTAAGCCCCAAATAGCTCCACGAAATTGAGCAACTGATGCAAGTGCAGAACATTCCATCTCTACAACGCTACAGCCCTCTTCAATACGATAGGAAATCTTGTCTGGTGTCTCCCTATAAAAGCCATCTGTCGACCAGGTCATGAGTTCTTTAATGGAAGTTCTATTTACGCATTCTTATCTGACCCGAACCAAGAAATTTTCAACTCCGAATTGGGATTTATATTAAAAAAATTCTAGTAGAAATCATCTACTAGAATTTTGTCGTTAGTCAAACACAATAATAGACTTAATAGACTTACGTTCATCCATATCTTTATAAGCTTGATTAATATCTTCCAAGCTGTAGCTATTAGTAAATACACGACCCGGATTGATATCACCGTCAAGAACTGCTTTTAACAAAACTTGTTTATCATAAGTAGTAACTGAGGCTGCTCCACCTGCCACTGAGATATTTTGGGCAAAGGTTGAACCAAGAGCACGGTTATTGTAATGAGGAACGCCGACAAAACCTAAACGCCCGCCATTATGGAGAACACCGAGAGCTTGGTCGACGGCTGCTTCAGTCCCCACACATTCAAGAGCAGCATCTGCTCCACCACCGAGAATTTCTCGCACCTTGACAATTCCTTCTTCACCACGTTCAGCTACGACTGCTGTCGCGCCTGACTCTAAGGCCATTTGTTGACGGTCTTCGTGACGGCTCATAAGGACAATTTGTGAGGCACCACGCATTTTGGCTGCGATAACCGCACATTGACCTACAGCACCGTCACCAATAACGACTACCTTGTCACCCTTTTGCACATTAGCTACACGCGCTGCATGGTAACCGGTCGGCATAACATCAGCAAGAGTCAAAAGTGACTTAAGCATGCCTTCGCTGTAATCTGAAGGTTGACCTGGAATTTTCACAAGTGCCCAATTGGCAAAATGGAAACGGATATACTCAGCCTGTACGCCACCAGACCAATTGTTGCCGATATGGCGGTCACAAGTCCCATCATAACCGGCACGACAGGCATCACACTCTCCACAACCATGAGTGAAAGGCGCGATGACAAAGTCACATGGTTTTACAGTAGTGACAGCCTCACCAACTTCTTCGACGATTCCGATAGCCTCATGACCACTATTACTATGCCCTTCTTCGATTTCGGGATTACGGTAACTCCAAAGGTCGGAACCACAAACGCAGGTACGGACAATGCGGATAATAGCATCATCTTGAGCCTCAATTTGTGGACGGTCAATTTCTGCCAGACCAACCTGACCAGCTTTTGTATAAATTGCTGATTTCATATATCTACCTCTATTTCTTTAGTTACTGTTAGTATACACTTTTAATTAAGCTCTGGCTCAAATCAAGCCATCCAAATCACTTTCAAACAATAGCAACTAATCATATTTTTTCCCATACTTCTTTTCTAGCATTTTCTTAATCAAATAGGGCATTTTGACATTTTCGCGGCCTTTCTTGGCAATTAACTTCTTCACAAAATCTGGCATTTGGATATCATTCTCTTCTTCCAAAATCTGACTCGTACTTGATGGAGCTTCTAACTCATCAAAGGTCTCCAGCTGAGGTTGATAGTCACTATAGTCACCGTCTATATGAGACTGAATTGTCGAAAGAAGTGCCTTGATTAAACGAGGATCGCTATTTGGCATAGGAGGTCTGTGATAGGCTACACCTAGCTCTTGGCAAAGCTCCTTACATTCCACATCATTGTCAAAAAGAACCTCAATATGCTCACTAATAAAGGCAATCGGAACAAAAATATAGTGGTCAGGATGCTCCTTCTCATTACGAAGGTATTCTAAGACATCCGGCTTAATCCAAGGAATACCAATATCACTCTCACTCTGCCAAGTATTGGTGTACTGCTCCTCTTCAAGCCCTAAAATCTCCGCAATCAAGCGACTATTGTCATAAATCTGGTCGATATAGGGGTCACCAAAATCCAGTGCCAAAACTGGGACACTGTGAGCTGAAAAAATCACCTTATAGCTATCGTCTCCAATCTGATCTAAAATCTTTTGGATCTCATCAGCCCAATAGTGAAGTAGAGAAGGTTCCCGGTACCAATCCTTGATAATTTGGAACTTAATTTGATTACTTTCTAAAAATTTTTCATAGCCCATAACAGAATAGTAGGAATAATGGGGCTCTAGGATCAAACACAAACACTCTTCAATTCCGTCATTCTCCATCTCTTTAATCGCATCTATGATGAAAGGTCGGGAAAATTTATTTGCAAAGTAGACCGACACTTGTTCTCCAAGAGCGGAAGCAACCAAGTCAACTTCTTTCTTTGTTATCCTTTGGAGCGGCGTTCCACCGATTCGTAGGTAATGGTCATATAAGGTCTGAATTTCATGTGGTTCGGGACGAACTCCACGTCGTATATTTGTGAAAAATTCTGCTACTCCTTCATAGGTAATCTCTTCTGGGGACCCAAAAGTCATCATCAATACAGCTCTTTTACTCATAATTACTCCTTGTTCCACGTTTGTTCTATTTTATCATGAAAAGGCTTACTTTAGTTAACTAAGTATCAAAAAAACCCTAGAGACAAACTCTAAGAGTTTAAATAACGTTTCTTAATGATGGTGACCATGTCTATGATTTTGACCCACTTCCCACTCCTCTATATTGCGCTTGTGGGCACGGTGGGTCGCTAGGTCTTCATCAACCTCAATGGTAACGTTTTGAAAGCCACAGTCTTTAAGCAAGGTGCGGATAGACTCTTTACAGACTTCCATGTGGTTGACATGCTCTAGACAAACATGGACAATGGCGTTCTTTTCCAAACCATCCATGGTCCAGAGATTAAGCTGATTGATACTAGCCACATGGTCCAACTGCTCCAAATCACTCTTCACTTGCTGGATATCTACTCCTTCTGGCACGGCATCCAGGAAAATCCTGAGCGTGCTCCAAAAACGTGGAATGGCTTTGGACAGAATAAAGATGGAAATGGCAAGAGATAAGAGCGGATCCAGGATATACCAGTCGGTAAATCGAAGAACAATGGCCATTAGGATGACAGCCAACCAACCCAAGGTATCTTCTAGAAAATGCAGGCTGAGAATAGATTCATTCTTGGTTTGCCCTTTGCGAATGACGAGGCTCGCTAGCACATTGATGCTGACTGCAATGATTCCAAGCCAGAGAATGCCCTCATCGTTGACAGGTTGTGGATGAAAGAGTTTCGTTATATTTTCCAAAATAACTAAAACGGAGCCTGTCATGAGAATCACAGCCGTTACCATGGCCCCTAAAAGGCTAAAGCGCTTGTAGCCCAAGGTATAGTGGCTGTCTTCTTCACGATTGGAAATACTCTCCAAAAAGGCGGAGATCCCAATAGCAATCGCATCACCCAAGTCATGGACCGAATCCGCAAGGACCGCACTGGACCCAAAAATTCCTCCTGCAATAAACTCAACAATGGCATAACTCAAATTCAAGAAAAAAGCTACCCAGACCGCATGTTTTGTCTTCATAATCCTATTTCCTTTGTTATAATGGGAGTGAGACTGAGTAAATTTTTTTAAATTTGTTCCTAGTCTCACCCCCGCAAGGCTGATTAAGTGCTCTTCTGAGCCAAATAGCGATAGAAGAGGCCAATCAGCTACTGCGTCATAAATTTACTACAATTGATATTCAGAAGAATGAGACCATTATCTCTTCTCCTTATTATCTATTATCCAATACTATCAACAGAAAGGGTAGGGGCAAACCGTTTAGGGTGTACGTTTCTGAACAGTTTGTTCAAAGTGTCCATATGACTGCTCAGGATCGTCGCATCACCAAAACTCGAAAAGCCATCTATAATGCTTTTTTACACTTACTCAATCAAAAAGACTACGAGGCCATTACCGTTCAGGAAATCATTGACCTTGCTGATGTAGGGCGCTCAACTTTTTACAGCCATTACGAGAGTAAGGAGTTACTACTGGATGAACTCTGCCAAAAGCTCTTTCATCATCTCTTTGAGCGCGCTGAAAACCTCTCTCCACAAGACTATCTGGCCCATATCTTTCAGCATTTCAAAAAAAATCAAGACCACGTAACCAGTCTTTTGCTCTCTAAAAACGATTATTTTATCCGTCAGCTACAAAAAGAACTAGAACACGATGTCTACCCAATGATAGCCGACGAACTTATCAAGTCCCATCCAACCATCCCTCAGTCTTATCTCAAGCATCTGGTCGTTAGCCATTTCATCGAAACCCTGAGCTGGTGGTTGAAGAAAGGTAAGTCCTACACGGAACAAGAAGTGATTCAGTTTTATTTGGAGATTTTAAAAGTGGGCTCGAACTAGAAAGGAGTATTTTCAATGACCAGCGTGCAATTTTACTTTCTATTTCCAGCACTCTTCATGCTTCACGAACTCGAAGAAATCATTTGGATGCCATCCTTTGTCAGAAAACTAACAACACATTTTCCAGATAATCGAATCCTTTTTTATTACACTCCTTTTGCTTTCAATGCTATTGTCTTGGAGCAATTTCTGATCCTACTTCTATCGCTTTTCCTTAGTTACCAGTTTAGCAACTATACCATTTACGCAACCATTGTGATTGCTTATATCTACCATGTTTTCGGACATCTGATTCAGACAGTCGTTATTCGAAAATATGTGCCTGGATTGTTAACGGGAATTCTAACGAGTTTATTTTCTCTATTCTGTCTCAAAAATAACGTACCCATCAATCTTTATTGGTACTCTTTCATTACCTTATCACTTATCCTTGTAAATCTTATATTTTCATTTATGGTTCTTCATAAAAAGAGTCTCAAACTAAGGTAGCGTAAAGGTATAAACACTATCACGGACATTTACTTTATTTTTCCTAGAAAGGAAACAAATATGCTACTATATACCCTTATTTCATACTACTTAGCATTTGCTTTTGTCCTTGTTCATTTTTTTGTTGCATTATCAGCTATTTTTGATGGCAAAAATATGGCAGGAAATGGATTTATTCTAGCTGGTGCCTTAGTTGGTTTCTCATACATTCTCATCCTCTTTGAATGGCCCTTATCAGTTTATCTCTGGCTATTCGGTAACTCTCTGATTTGCTACGGCTCTGTCATGAATGCTAGAAATAATAAGAATTTCAACAAATCACACCACCAAATATGGTTTTTCATTTACTTTTTTATTACTATTTTTATATTTTTTGGTCTATCCATATGGTAAGATGTCGTGATACTCATTGCTACAAATATTATTCAAAAAGGCCTAGAGGTGAAATCTAGCCCTTTTTTATTATTTAGAAAATAAACGTTCTTATCTTTAATCCATATGTTATAAGCATTGTCAATAGCTTCTACATAAGGGAAATAATATCCAAAAAAGGACCCCTAGTGGATCCTTTTATTAATTGATAAACATAAGTACTAAGCTTTCTTAGCTGCCTTGCTCCATTGATACCAACCAACCAGACTGTTGATGAGGTAAATGAAGTATTTTCCTTGAATTTGAAGGCTTTCTCCCCACCAGAGGTAGATAGAGAAAACATTAGTAGCTGCCCAGAAAATCCATTGCTCACGATAAACAGCTGTCATCAAGAACTGACCGACACCGTTTGTCGCGTCAGTAATAGAATCACGATAAGGGCGATTAGCTCCAATTGATTGGTAAATAAGACCAAAAGCTAGCCACCAAAGCACACTAATTGATAGGTACTTGGTCCATCCAACCGTATCCAACTTACGGGCAACAAATTCTTGTTGTTCTTTTTTGAACTGGGCTTGATAAATCCATACCAAAAGACCAATCGGCTGCATGGCTGTGAAGTAAAGAGTTGTCAAGACCTCACCGTAAAAGCCTTTTTGTAGGGCAAGCACCAAATAAATGACGGAATTAATCAAACCAAAGAGATAGTTACTGGCACGACCTTCAGCTTCTCAAAGAACAGAAAAAAGGTTAGTAAGGCTTGAGAGATGAATCATTTTAAAGACAAACAATTCCAACAAGACGTCATCATTGTCGCTGTTGGTTATTACCTACGTTACAATCTGAGCTATCGTGAAGTTCAGGAATTGCTTTATGACCGTGGAATAAATGTTGTCACACTACGATTTATCGGTGGGTTCAAGAATACAGTAAAATCCTCTATCATCTCTGGAAAAAGAAAAATAAACAGTCCTTCTATTCGTGGAAAATGGATGAAATTCTATATCAAAATTAAGGGGCGTTGGCATTATCTCTATCGAGCGATTGATGCGGACGGTTTAACATTGGATATCTGGTTACGAAAGAAACGAGATACTCAGGCGGCGTATGCTTTCTTAAAGCGACTCCATAAACAATTTGGACAACCTAGAGTCATCGTAACAGATAAAGCACCCTCTATAGGATCTGCATTTAGAAAGTTACAGAGAAACGGATTATACACCAAAACAGAACATCGAACTATGAAGTATCTGAACAATTTAATAGAACAAGATCATAGGCCAATTAAGCGACGGAATAAATTTTATCGAAGTCTCCGGACTGCCTCATCCACGATTAAGGGGATGGAGACCATTCGAGGAATATATATAAAGAACCGAAGAAATGGTATATGATTATGACCATGAAACAAAGTAAAATCAAACCGAGTCATCTGAGGAAGCACCCGATGATCATGAAACGTTATTAAACACAAAAGTCACCCATGTGAGTTCTTGCCAGAAGCTGAAGTTAATCCTTCAACCTGGAAAACCCGCAGAGGTGACTTTTTCTATACATCTCGATTTTTCTGGCAATAATCATCAACCGATAAATATGTCTGTGAATCACCCATCGACTCCGCTATGTCCATAATCCGCGGTGGTAGTAATCCCACTCGCTGGACAAGTTCGTGATCGCTGAACAATTCCCGTGGACTGCCGGCGAAGCCAAACTTCCCGTGTTCCATAACATACACCGACTCAAACTCGGCGGCGACCCAATCCATGTCATGGGTGATGGTCACAACTTGGTGGCCCGAATCAGCCAACTCATGAAAAATTGCGGTCAACTTGCGCCGGCTTTCCCAATCAAGCGACATCATCGGCTCATCAAATAAATAAATCGCCGGATCCACTGCCAAAACTGTGGCAACGCTCAACAGCTTGCGTTCCGACAATGACAGGTCATATGGACTTTCAGCTATTTTATCATCCAAGCCAACTCTTTTTAGAGCCGCTAAAGCCCGCCTCGTAATCGTGTCGTGGTCATCCATGACCTGCGCGACACTCCACTCCACCTCTCGTTGAACGGTCGGGTTGAAAAGCTGATCGTCAGGATTCTGAAAAGTAATCCCAACCTTCAGTAACTTTTCGACTGGTTTAAGATCATTAAAATTTTCTCCATCGATCTTAATCACACCGGTTTGTGGTGTCAGCAAGCCCGTCAACAATTTGAAGAGCGTTGATTTGCCGGCACCATTTTGGCCGACAATCGCCACCATCGGATCGGCGAAGTGTTTGTCTTCAACATCCAAGCTAAAGGACCGTTCCGGATAAGTGAACGTCAGGTTGTTCAGTTCAATTGTGGACATAACGAACCTCCTTCAGATCAGCGTCATTCACCGGATACCGGCCATCAGCCAAGTGCCAATCCATTTTTTGAGCAAGTTGCTGGATTGTCGGGGCTGGAATCTGCCAGTCAGCTGCCAAATGATTAAACACCTCACCCGGCCTGCCCTGGGCTACCATTTGACCCTCGTGCAGCACCCACACAACGTCGGCGACTTCGCACAAATCGTCAATTTCACTGGTGACAATGAAGACAGTCGTCTCTTTGACTTGGGCCAGCCATTGGAAAAATTGTCGGCGGCCAAGGGGATCCATCTGACTGGTCGGATCATCCATAATCAAAACAGCCGGGTTAGCCGCAATCGCCGTGGCAATTGCCAACCGCTGGCTCTGACCACCGGAAAGGCTCTCGGGACGCAAATTCAGCTGTTCAATCAGCCCCATTTGCGTGGCAACTTCTTCAACCCGTTTTTGAATCAGTCCTTCAGCCATTCCCTGATTAATCAAGTCAAAGGCGATTTCATCGGCAACCGTGTCTGCCAACCCGCTTAGTTGGCCAGCTGGATTTTGCAGTACAACTCCATTCATGGCATTATAAACGGGCCAATTGTCGGACACTCGCTGGCCAAACATGTGCCAGTCGCCCTCAATCTCAGCAGACATAATTTTGGGAATGACCCCTGCTAGCACATGGCACAAAGTCGATTTGCCGGAGTGGCTATTCCCGATAATCCCAACCACCTGGCCGGTATGAACCTCCGCGTTAATCTGACGCAGTTGTGGTTGATCAGTACCCGGATAACGGGTAGTCAAATTTTCAATTACAATCCGTTTATCTTCGTCCATATCTTCCACCCAATCAATAAAATTGCCAATCCAGTCAGACCAATGTGCAGCGTCCGCGACAGGCGATACACGCGCTGGGAGGTTCTGACAGTCCGGTTGAGATTATCAAAACCTCTCAGTTGGAGAGAAATCGACCGCGCCATCGATTGATCCAAGGTCTTAATCACCAATGGAATTAGAACCGGCAGGACTGACTTTAATTTCTGAATCAACGTTTTTTGCGGATTGGTTCCGCGAACTTTTTGAGCCTGCTGGATTTTCCGCATATTGCGCATCATTTCCGGTAAAATATAACACACCGACATCAGAACGTAGACAGTTTTATAAGACAATCCGGACAGTTCCAAATAGGCCGCGTTTTCTGAAATACTCGTGGTCACCATAAAAAAGCCACTGGTCAAAATAATCACCAATACTCGACAACCCAGAGTGGTGGCGTAAATCAGGCCTTCTTTGTAGAACGACACCCCAAGCACAGAAAACAGCACAGTTTGATTCCGACTGTAAAATAACCCCTGGATGATCAGCATGGTGCAAATCAGAAACAGGCTGAATCCCAGCGCCTTAAAGATGGTAGAACTCAATTTGGAAAATAACAATAGCAGTGTTGCGACAAGAATTAATCCGGCCTGAAGCAATAAATTCATACTGGCAAAGCTCAACAACGTCATGTCCAAGATGAACAAGAGCTTAGTAATCGGATCGATCACCTGGTACCACTTGAGCTTGACCCGTGGCGCTCCAGAAATCAATGTTTGATCAGTCATCATTTATCACCGCTAAAGAAGTGCACCATCCGCTTCGGCAGCTGACGATAGATGAAGAATGCCAGGTAGGCCACGCAGACTTTATCCAAAATATCCAAGACAAACTCATCGGTAAATGAGGCCAGCCACACTGGTGCATGATTGGCGACCATTACCGCAAACAATGAGTCACCCCAAGCGATACCGGTCTGACCACCCCAAAAGATGACGTTGAGTGGCGTTGAAATGACAGCTGAAACGAAGGCAATAATAATAGCAGAAACAAATATTCGTCGCGCTGACGAGAACCACCCATTGGCGTGCAAAACTCCGACAGCAATCCCAATTCCGATGCTGGTAATCGCATACACGGTTGAAATTGGCGATAAGGTCAGCCCATAGATCACGTTGTTGATGAAACCACTGATGGCACCGGCAACCGGCCCAGCCAACATGCTGGCAAGAAAGGTTCCCAAAGACCCCAGCCAAACGGGTAACTTTAACCCCTCCGCCAAGGCTTTGGCAACATAGTTAATCCCCACGGCAGCGGGAATCAAAGTCATGGTGGCAGCACTTAACTTAAATTTCCACATACTGGTACGATGAATCGGTTCTGTTTTCATAATCTTCTCCTTTTGTTTTTAAAGAGCCGTGTCAGGAATGACTTTCGGACGCAACGCTCTATAGAATAGTTATTAGAACCATATAGTCACTTTACCATACCATCCGTAGTCGACATGAGTTAATATAGTAAAATTACTATTTTTAAAAGTTCATAGTCTTATAATACGCTTATTTTCAAAATTGTCAAGTCTTTTCTGAAAATTCTTTAAAAAATGTTGTGAAATTTAAAATGCCTAGCAGAGCTAGACATCTTTCGACTGGTATTTTGTTTAAATTACTATTACTTCTACGCTGTTGTCATTGAACAAAATTTAGTCCATGACATAGATTTCACCACGACTATAAAGGGCAGCTTTACCTGCAAGGTAAATCCTATCTCCTGCTAGACGACAAAGGAGGAGGCCACTCCTTTCAGAGGATTGGTAGGCCCTAAATTCTGCTTGTGCCAACTTATTAGCCCACAAAGGAATGACATGACAGTGTCCTGAGCCACAGACTGGATCTTCCTTGACTGATAATTTTGGGGCAAAACTTCGAGTCACAGTATCATACTCGCTTCCTTTTACAGTGATATTCAGGAGGAGCCCATCTAAAGCTTTTACTTTATCAAAATCTGGACTTGCATTGATGACATCATTTTCATGTGGCAAGATACAAACTAGATCTCTTCCAAGCCATGCTTCAAGTGGACGGACCCCGATTGCTTCTTCCATCTCACTTGTGACTGCAACTTGGTGCATGGAGTATGCTGGAAAATTCATCTCATAGTACTCATCTTTTTGGGTAACTAAAAGTTCCCCACTCTGTGTAGCAAAAGTTAGACTTTCAGCATTCTTTTCAAAAAATCTAAAAAGAACAAAAGCCGTTGCCAAGGTGGCATGACCGCACAAATCGATTTCCCCACCGGGAGTAAACCAACGTAATTCGTAGTGGTCATCATTTTTAACCGTAAAAGCTGTCTCTGAAAGATTATTTTCTTTAGCGATATTCTGTAAAGTATCATCCGACAACCATTTATCCAGAAGACAAACAGCCGCCGGGTTCCCTTTAAAAACAGTATCTGTAAAAGCATCGACGATAAATTGTGGGAGGGTATATTGATTCATTGACTTAGACAGCTCCTTAAATTGTTAACCTTGTTTTAAAACTACAAGTGAGTGTAGAAAATTTAGTAAAAAATCAAATTAAATTATTTCTTGTCCATCTACACCTTACCCCTTAAACCACTCCATCCCTGGGGAATCCAGTATAATTTTGGTCAATTGTTGGGGGCTTTCTTGAGTCCCATTGATAATCCAGTCGACAATAAGTCCTGTCAAACCAGAAACATACATGGTAATAGCATAGCGCTCTGGCATTTGATAAGCTGCCACAATGACTGGTCGAGAACGTGGCGTAGACTCAATCATCCCCAAGATAAAAGAACGAATGTTGTCTGCAAAACGAAAGCTTGGATTCTTTGCAATTTCAGCAAAAAAAACACTGTTCTCTTGGAAATAAGACAAGATGGCTTCTAAGGCTTCTTTGGGATAAAAGGTTTCTTTCCTTAAAATCATGCGAACAGTCGACAAGGTTTCTTCTTTTAATTGCTCTAAAAAATCCTGTTTATCTAGGTAGTGCAGATAAAATGTCGAGCGGTTAACACCCGCTTTTTTAGTTAACTGACTAATCGTTATATCCTCTAAACTTTTTGTAGCCAAAAGCTGAATGAAGGCTTCTTTAATATCTGACTTAGTTGTCGTTTGTCTCTGTTGCATACGAACCCCTAATTTCTACATATTGTTGATTAAAGTATATCTTGATTTTTGAAATTGTCAACTATCATCAAGTATTTTCATTGATTAATACAACTTCCACATCCTTATTTCAACACATTGTTGATTTGTGTTGTAGCAATCGTATTTAAAAAATCATAAAATAACGTTCGTAATCATTCAACAGGTTGTTGTTTTAGCAGCCGATAACTTTTAAAGGAGACAAATACACATGGCGTATATTGAAATGAAACATAGTTACAAACGGTATAAAACAGGTGATGTGGAAATCATCGCAAACAATGATATCACATTCGAGATCGAAAAAGGGGAGTTAGTGATTATACTCGGTTCTTCTGGGGCAGGAAAATCAACTGTTCTCAATATTCTTGGTGGTATGGATACCAATGATGAAGGAAAGGTCATCATCGATGGGAAAGACATCTCCAATTATAATGCGAAACAATTAACAGCTTATCGTAGAAACGATGTCGGATTCGTCTTTCAATTCTATAACTTGGTCTCAAACTTAACAGCCAAAGAAAATGTAGAGTTGGCTTCTGAAATTGTCGCGGATGCTAAAGATGCGGAACAAACTTTGATTGATGTTGGTCTTGGGAAACGCATCAACAACTTCCCTGCACAATTGTCTGGTGGTGAACAACAACGGGTAGCTATCGCTCGCGCCGTCGCAAAAAATCCTAAAATTCTCCTCTGTGACGAACCTACAGGAGCCCTGGATTACAATACTGGAAAACAGGTCTTGAAGATTCTCCAAGATAAGGCTCGCAATGAAGGAGCTACTGTTATCATTGTCACTCACAACGGGGCGCTTGCCCCGATTGCTGATCGTGTGATTCATATGCATGATGCGCGTGTTCAAAGTATTGAACTCAATGCCCATCCACAAGATATTGATAGCCTCGAGTACTAGAAAGGATGTCTCATGAATCGTAAAACTTATTGGAAGGACGTGAGAAAGTCTTTCTCTAGTTCTAAAGGACGGGTGGTTTCTATTGCTTCACTCATGGCCTTGGGTTCTTTCGCTCTTGTGGGTCTAAAGGTGACAACCCCCGATATGCAACACACGGGAACAAGCTATTTTACTAAACACCAAACAGCTGACCTCACAGTTACTGGTAGCTATGGACTGAACCAGTCAGATCAAGACCTCCTAAATCAAGTCTCATCAGAGGCAAACATTGAGTACGGTTACTTTAAAGATGTCGTTCTGAAAGACTCCACTGATGCCTTTCGACTATTTTCAAAACCAAAGGATATCTCAACTTATGAGGTTGTAAAAGGAAAACTTCCAAGTAAGCAAGGTGAAATTGCTCTTTCTTCAGTCTATCAAGACAAATATAAGATTGGTGACAAGATTTCGTTTTCTGAAAAAGAGGGTGACAATGGTAAGGATGTCTTAAAAGAACACACCTTTACCATCACTGGCTTTGTTCAGTCATCTGAAATCTTATCAAGTGTTGATCTCGGTTCATCTACAGCTGGTAGTGGGGAACTCAAAGGTTATGCGGTTGTCCCTGAATCTAGTTTTGATTCCGACGTCTACATGATTGCACGCTTAGCTTACAAAGACGTCAGTACTGCTAACCCCTATACCCAGGATTACACTGACAAGGTTTCCAAACACGAGGATGAGCTCGAAAAATTAGTAAAAAATCAACCTGCTAATCGTTTGAAAGAATTAAAAGCTGATCCACAGGCTGAGATTGACCAACAAACAAGTCAACTTCAGACAGCAGAAACGGAGCTTAACAAGAAACTAGAACAAGCAAAAGCGAGCGGTCAGGATAAGAATCCTCTTGTCCAGGGACAATTGACACAAGCACAAGATGAAATCGCTGAAAAGAAGGAGCAAATAAAGGAAGCTCAAGAAAAACTCGATAGCATTGCTGAACCAAGCTACGATGTCTACACACGTCGTGAAACTCCTTGGTCAGAAGGGTACGTTTCATATGAGACCAACGCTTCTGTTTTTCAGAACCTCAGTAATATCTTCCCTGTTATCCTCTACTTTATTGCTGCCTTGGTTACCTTTGTAACAATGGGACGCTTCGTCGAAGAAGAACGGATTAAGGCAGGGACATTCAAAGCTCTCGGTTACCAAAACAAGGACATCATCCGTAAATTTATTATTTATGGATTTGTGACGAGTATGATTGGTACTGCTATTGGGGTTGCTGCAGGTCACATTCTCCTTCCAACTATCATATACAATAGTTATAAAGAGCGAATCCTCCCCGCACCGATTGAGTTACACTTTTATCCATTTAAGACTCTTTTAGCTATTGTGCTTGGTCTTTTGTCCACAGTTCTTCCTGCCTTTATGGTAGCCAAGCGCGAATTAGGAGAAAAGCCAGCCCAACTTCTTCTTCCAAAACCTCCAACATCTGGTTCTAAGATTCTTTTGGAGCGCATCACTCCACTTTGGAACCGGATGAACTTTACACAAAAAGTCACTGCCCGTAATATTTTCCGCTACAAGCAACGGATGTTCATGACTATTTTTGGTGTCTGCGGTTCCATCGCACTTCTCTTTGCTGGACTCGGTATTCGTTCTTCTATCGGAGACCTTAACACACGCCAATTCACTAACATCATTCGCTATGATATGATTGTCGCAAACAAGGATCATCTGGATGGGCAGGAAAAGGAAAACATCCAAAAATTAATTAACGATAGCAAGGTCAAGGAACATCTTTCTATTCATTACGAAATGCTTTCAAAAGTGGCAGGAAATAATAACGATCGTCAAGATATCACAACCCTTGTGGTCAAAGACAAAGATCAAGAAACTCTACAACATTACATCAAGCTCAACAATCGTGAAACTGGTCAAAAACTCGAATTGACCGACAAAGGGATTATTATTTCTGAGAAATTGGCAGACTTAGCTGGCGTTTCTGTAGGAGATGAGTTAACCGTTCAAAATAGTCAAGACAAGGATATCAAACTCAAAGTTGCTGGTATTTCTGAAATGTATATGGGTCACTTCATCTTTATGAATGAAACTACTTACAGAAATGCTTTTGGTAAAGAGGCGAGCCAAAATGCTACTATTCTGACACTGAAGAATCACTCAGACAAAAACGTTGAGCAAACAGCCAGTCAATTTATGGAGCTTGATGGTGTCAAAGGGGTTGTTCAAAATACTACTCTAAAGGCACAAATCAAGACCATCGTCAACTCCCTTAGCCGTGTTATGGCAGTATTGATTGGGATTTCTGTTCTTCTTGCTTTAGTTGTTCTCTTTAATTTGACAAATATCAATGTGGCAGAACGTATCCGTGAGTTATCAACCATTAAGGTTCTAGGCTTCTTTAATAGAGAAGTGACACTCTACATCTATCGAGAAACCATTTATCTCTCTATCATTGGTATCTTGGTTGGATTCGGACTTGGTTTGGGATTGCATCAATACATGGTAGAGGTTATTCCTCCTGAAAATATCATGTTCAATCCAGGTCTGAGCTGGCTCATCTATGCTATTCCAACACTTATTGTCATTGTCATTCTGACAGGTCTCGGTATCTTTGTGAACCAACACCTTAAGAAAGTCAATATGCTCGAAGCCCTAAAATCTGTTGAGTAACATACGATTTAAGCTAATAAGTAGAGCAAAAGTACAAGGATAACTTCCCTGTTCTAGACAAACGTCATTGTGGGCGTTTGTCTTTTTTATTTTTTAAATGATTTACTTTATCATCTGCAATTTCCATCCAAAAATCTGGTTTGGAGCAAAATAAAAAGGGATATTCGCTATTCATTTCACCAATTTTTTGATATTGAACAAGGAGACACATACTTTTAGATAACTCTTATACTCCAGTCATCTATGTCATGTAAATACAATAGTCCAGATAACGGCATGATGGAATCCTTC